>NZ_JBHJQI010000050.1:0-52601 GCF_042262805.1 Streptomyces sp. NPDC056361 | reverse complement strand
AATGTATGGCCGCGCGAACTTCGATCTCCTACGGCGCCGCATCCTGCTCTCACCATGATCAAGAAGCTGCCCACCCCCAAAATAGCGACAGAGCCCGGAAAGTGTGCCAGAACCCGAGAACGGGCCGCGAACATCTCAGTGCTCCAGAGCGATCGTTTCGTACCCGGCGTGGACCACCGGAGTACGGCCTCCGGTCACGCACCCTGTCCGTCCCCGCCGTCCTCCTCGCGTACGTCATCGTCCGGACGCTCATCGGGGCGGTTCCGTGCGCTTGACGGCAAGGCTGACACAGACGGACACAGGCCAACTGGTTCGTCTCGGTGGTCATCTCCGACATGAACTGGTTACATCAACCGCTGCCGTCCGACTCGTGGCTGTGCTCCTACGTCGACACAACCCGATCGCGGCCCGCGGCTGTTGCCCCGGACTCGGCGACGTCCTGGCGGAGGTAGGGGAGCTGGCAGCGTCGTACACGCAGGACGGGCTGGTGAATTTTCGGCGGGCTGAGGGTGTGGGTGAACGGTGGACTAGGGAAACGCTCCCGGCTCGTTCAGCTCAGCCGACTCCAGAGACTGCTACAGCGTGTGCATGGAGGTACCGGCTACCTCAGCGTTCGAGGACGATCACTTCATACCCGGCACCCACAACGAGTTCACCACCGGGGGCGAACGCGACCGCTTTGGGGCGGAGGGGCAAGCAGATCTGATGCAGCAGCAGGCCGCTGCCAAGGTCCCAGATGCCCAGGCTATCGGTATTTGCAGTGACGGCCACCGGCGCCTCATCCAGCAGGCCGAGCGCCACATCGGACACCCAACCGGCACCAATCTGATGACGCAGTCGCCGGGTGCGGAGGTCCCAAACCTGAGCTCCTTTTGTGGCGGTGGCTGTCACAGCCACCGGCCCGCGTCTATCGACGCCACAGGCCAGGGCGTTGATCTGATCGGCCAGACCCTCCAATCCGCCCCATCTCGTCCAATCGGCAGGATCCCAGATTCCCGCTTGCCGATCGTCCCGCCTTACGTGAGCGTGCTCCGCAATCACAGCCAATTGACGTCCATCCACAAGAGCCCAGGCAGTGGCAGGAGTATAGGATACCGGCGCCTGAAAGGCCCCACTGATCTGCAGGTTATTCAGATTCCACATACTCGTCCGAGTCCATCCAGTGCCATGCTGCGCGAGCAGGGCAACCGGATCACCTTCGAGATGTCCACAAGCCATCAGTTCCAGTCTTGAGTGACTCGCCTCGACTCTCCCGGTCTCCGTGCCGTCCACTGGATTCCACATACGTACGATGCCGGCGCCGTCGCTGGTCACTGCAATCGGCATGCCAGAGACCGTGGCAAAAGTCGCCCTTCTCGCCCATTTGGTATGCCCTTCGAAGCTCTGCAATATTCTTCCAGAGGCCACGTCCCAGATTACTGCAGTGTTGTCGTGGCTTGCTGACAGCGCGACGGCGGCTCCGTCCACCACGGTGCAGGCAACCGCTGTCACTTGACTAGAATGACCAGGCAGCTCAACCGCCTCGGCTTGTTCCTCCACGCTCCAAAGCCGAACGGAGCTGCCGCCGGTGCTTATGGCAACCGGTCGACCCTCGACACTTGTGATCCGAATGGAGTGCACCCAGTCCGTGTGGCCGTTCAAACGAGCGAGCAGTCGACCTGCTTCGCGTTCCCTCACCTCCATCGAACCGTCTCCATAACCCATCACCATGACGGTTCGTCCATCAAGCTCCATAAATGCGACGGCCGTAACCCAACCCGACCCAACAGAGAAGGACGAGACAATGGCGTTCGTGGTTGCGTCACGGAACTGAATTTTCCTTCGACGAAAGCCGAGGAAAATATGATCGCGAGCATCTTGCGCGACGATCGCCGCCACCTCACAGCCTTCGGAGTCGGAGAGAGCCTCCCACTTCCCGGTCTCGAGGTTCCAACGCCGCAACGGTCCTGAAATAGAGCCGACAAAGGCAGTAGGTACTCCATTTACTTCCGTGCAGAGGAAAGGAACTCCAAGGCCTCTCGTCCTGGAGTGTCGCGGAAGATTATGCCTGACCTTTCCAGACATCAGCTCTCGGGCCCAAGCGGAACTATCAGGAGAACAACCGATGATCAGTAATTCTTTATGAACTCGGATGCATGCCAAACCGACCACAGAAGCCTGCCTCTGCCCTCCTGTGGTGTTGCGAGCCACCTCGACCTCGCTCTGCACCTCAAACTTCCGAAGTTCAGTGGTGCGCGCCAGGTCCCAGATCCGTACAGTGCCATCGACGGAGGCGGTGACGATGAGCGTTAGACCGTCTGACTCGACGCTGTCCATCGCCGATACGGTGCCGGTGTGGCCGATTAGGGAGGCCACACAGCTTTGCTGTGCCGGGTCCCAAATCTGCACTGGCCCTCCCCGCTGTGCACTGAGCACGACAGGCGTTCCATTCAGCTTCACCATGACCAACGGAGTACCGGAATCCGAGCTCAGCTCCGTCCGAAACAGGCTGCTCGTCTGAGACCCGGTCGCCCACCGCGGCGCCCATTGCAACCTCTGTCCCAGCCGTCTGCGATGCTTCTCCATCCTGTGCCGCGCCGTGTCCACCGCCATCGTCTGGGACCGTTCGTCCACGGACAGATGCCTATATAGATGGGCCGAGGTTCGGTACATGGCGCGAACGCGTTGCGCCTGTCCGCCCAGCAAGCCTTCCATCGAAGCCAACAAGCCGTCCGGCTCTGCATGCACCAGGAACCACGGGTCCTCCAACAACCGTTCGAGGTCGCCCGAGGCCGCCGCATGACCTGCCAGATGGGCGTGGACGTAGGGATGCGCGCGCTCCCAGTCCGGGCCGTCCCCATCGGGTCTCGCAGGCACGGATTCGATCAGCCCGGCCGTCATCCGGCGATGGTCTTCCATGCTCCGCCGCGGATCGCGCAGGTGCTCGGCCAGCGTCTCGTGATATAGCCGGAAGACCGACCGGTCCTCGCTGACCGGTACCTCCACCACGTACGCGCCTGCCTGCCGCAACAGCCAGTCCACGGCGTCGTTCGTGCACCGTTCGCCCGAAAGGGCAGTCGCCAGTGGGGCCCACAGGGAGTCCCACGGGAGGCCAGCGCCCTCCGCGTATGCCAGGGGTCGCAGCAGGCGGCGTACCAGGGATTCGTCGTCGCCGTACCGAGCCAGATAGGCGTCGAAGGCCTGGCCGACTTCTGAGGGGAGCTGCTCCTCCCAGCCGGGCCGGGACACGTCCGGGGTCAGGTCTCCGTGGAGGAGGGCCCGTGCGGTCATCCGGGCGACGAGGAAGGAGCGGCCAGCGCGGCGGGCGACCGCGGCGGCGACGGCCTCGCGGTCGGGTTCCGTCAGGGCACCGGGCATCTCGGCCAGGGTGCGGCGGGCGTACTGCTCGATGTCGTCGCGGCCGGTGTACGTGTCGGTGTCGAGGTCGATGATCTCGACGGCGCGGCCGAGGTCGGGGATCATCGTCCGGCGCGTGCCGATTAGCAGGCGGATGTTGTGGAGCACGGACAGGGGGCGGAGGAGTTCGCGGGCGATGCGCTGCGGTTCGCGGCCGCCGACGCCCGTGCCCGCCTCCTCCAGCGCGTCGATCAGTACGGTCTGCCGGGGGCCCTCGTGCTCCGCGAGCCGGGCGAGGAGCTGTGACGGGCTGTCTGCGTCCACGCCCAGCGCTGCTGCCAGCCGAGAGGTGAGCTTCTCCAGGGTGGTGCCGTGGGCGTGGACGGAGACCGTCACTGCGTCCACCGGCGGCAGGAGGTGAGCGGGCTCCTCCGGGTGGTCGGGGCGGGTCAGCGCGAGCAGGCGGCCGAGGACGGCCGACTTGCCGGATCCGGGGTCTCCGGTGACCACGCGGGCCCGGGCGTCGTGGACGGGGTCGCGCAGCCAGCCGGCCAGGGTGGCCAGGGCTTGCCGGCGGCCGGTGAACCAGTCGCCGGGCTCGCTCGCGTACTCCACCCCGCGGCCCCGAGGGCCGAAGTGGGCGGTCCACTCGCGCTGCGACTCCACGTCCATCGCGTCGGCGGGCAGGCCGGGGCGGTACTTGGGGTTGGGGAGGAAAGGCGGGACGGCCCGGCCGGAGACGGCGTGATAGTTGGCGCACTGGTCGGGGCGGTGCTCACGTAGGTGTTCGTTGACCTGGTCGGTCACCGTCGGGATGTCCAGGTACCGCTGCCGCATCCCGGCCGTGCCGGAGCGCACGGCAGTCTCCAGGCCGGTCACGAAGGCGTGGTCGTAGGCGAGTTCGCGGGAGCGGGCAGCGGCCACCAACCACAAGCCGTCGGCGTCCGGAGGCCGGTAGTCCACCAGCTGGCCAGCGACATGCGTGATGTCGGCCGCGCCCAGTTCGGCGTAACAGGTGTCGAGCAGCAGCAGGACGTTCCCGACCGGGGTGTCGGCCAGCAGGTCCGCGAGCTCGCGGGAGGCGAGGGTGGTGGTCATCCGGTTGCTGAGGCTGTTGCGGCAGGTGAGGCGGTGGTGCCGCTCGCCCCGCAGGCCGTGCCCGGCGTAGTACACGACGAGCACGTCGTCCTTGCCGCGCTCGTCGGCCTTGAGCCAGTCCTCCAGACCGGCCCGCACCAGCTGGGCATCGGGCGCGCCAGCGATCTCCGGGAGGATCTCTGTGTAGCCGAGGGAGCCGAAGAGGTCCTTGACCCGCCGCAGGTCCTCGGACACGCCGGGCAGGTCCTCGAGGTGCGGGTCGGCGGTGAACGTCCCTGTGCCGAAGGCGAAGAGGTAGCGGTTGAGGCCGTCGTCGGCGTTCGGACGGCCGGCCCCCATGTCCGGCATTGTCACCTGGCCAGCCCTGCGGCGATCGCAGTCCCAGTCTCTACCGCCGTGAGGTAGGCGCGCATGCTGTGCATCTGGGCGCCATTGTCGACGGCAACATCCACAACCCCCGGCCCGAAGCGGGGGGCGAGCTCGCGGACGAGGGCGACCGCGTCCCCGTTGTCGGCCAGATTGGTCCACTGGTCAACGACAGTCGGCCAAACTCCGGTGCCGCCCGGCTTCGGGGCGGGCTCCAGCCGGTCGAAGACCAGTCCAGCGAGGCCCAGCGGGGAGCCCAGGGTCACGAGGGTCAGCGGCGGCCGCTCCGGGGGGAGCGCGCACAGCACCTCGTACGCGACTACCGAGCCCAGTGAGTGGCCCACGACCACCCGGGTCTCGGGCGTGATCAGCTCCGCAGCCCGGGCTCGTATGGCGGCGCGCAAGTCGGGTTCGGTGAAGTAGCGGCGCACCTGCTTGAGGTCCGAGACGAGTAGCCGGTCGGATACGGCGCCGAAGAACCGGGTTCGGGTGAGGGCGTTCAGGGCGCGGCGGATCCGGTCCACGGCCAGAGGGCGAGAGACAAGGTGGCCGACGGCCCCGCGCGGCGCGGCCCCTGCGTGCGTACCGTCCTGGCTGGCGGGGACCGGTCCCGGGATGCGGGGGTCGAGTCGGGCGGCCTCCCGCCACCAGGCTTCCAGTAGCTCGGCCTCGAACCCGGGCTCCACGTCCTCGGCCCGGTAGTACGGTTCGCCCCGCGTGCCAGCCTTCCGGTACAGGTCCCCATACCCGGCACAGACGAAGTCGCCGTCCGCCAGCCGTCCGAGGGCGGGATCACGGCGCAGCGCGAGTTCGACTCCGCCGCGCAGCGCGGGCCCTACTTCCGTCAGCAACGTTTCGGCGGTGTCCAGTTGCCGCCCCACCCCGTGCACCACGACGACTCGACTCATGGCCGTTCCCCCAGGCGTGTTCCCGTGTTCGTATCGCGAGCATAATCGGAAGCGAACTTCCCGGAGGGACGTTGTAGGTGGCGGCCTCCGGGTACTCCCAGAGCGGCTGGTCGTTGACCAAGGTGTCCCTCTAATTCGTCGGGGATGAGCGTACGCGTCTGCGACCAGCTGTATGGCAAGGCCACCTCTGCCTGTTCGGCGAGAGGCGGCCTTTTGCGGTTCTCGGTCATACCTCGGCGAGGCGGTTCGATCGATCGAGGGCGTCGGTCGCGAACGCGAGGGCGACGCAGAGGCCGGTCACCTCGTGGAGGGTCGGGCGGACCAGGCGCCACCAGCGGTCCGGGGCGGACGGCCAGGAGGTGAGGTGCACCTCGGTGGTGGCTAGGCCCAGGTGGGCACTCACGTCCCAACCAGAGCGAGAAGCGGTCTCCCAGTGGAGGCGAATGCGACCGAGGGCGAGCCGCAGGGCTTCGGCGGTGAGCCACGTGACGTCGAGCGGGCCGTCGTACCGGGGGGAGAGAGACGCGCTGTACCAGCACGCCGCGGACGCCGTCCGGCATGGGGCGTACGGCGAGGCCGCGCAGCGGGAGTATGTGCGATGAGATGGAAGCCTCCGGAGATACGGGGAAGGGTCAGGACCAGGTGAGGGCGTCGCGCACCGACGTGGGTAGGTAGTCCTCCTGACCGTCGTCGGCGATGAACGCCTTGCCATCCCGGACGACGACATCGGTCCCCACGTAGTGGGTGAAGGAGAAATCGGGGTTGACGGCGAGGCGGATCGGCAGGTTGGGGTCGAGGTCCTGGAGCTGGCGGAGTAGGTGGCCGACGGTCAGGTACTGGGGCATGGAGGCCTCCGGGAGCGGTGCGGACAGGCGGGGTCGGAATGTCAGGGCGAGTCGAGGCGGAGCAGGTCTCGGGGGACCTTCGGCTCCTGGGCATGGCTGGCGAGGTGGCGCTTGCGGCACTCGCTGACGTAGCCCTTGCCGCGCTGCTTCATCTCCCAGCTGCCGCACGAGCAGACGGCCTGGGTGTACGAGCGCCCCGGGTAGTCGGCGTGGAGCGGCTTGCCGGAGCTGGTGTGCTTGTGGTCCGCCGGGCAGAGAGTGCCGTCAGCGTGATGGTTGGTCAGCGGGGCGGGTGGCTAGGAGCATGCGCGCGATCGGAACCTCGTGCTGGGACACTGAGTGGGAACGGGGCTGATTGGCCTTGAGGTGGAGAGTCAGAGGGCCAGTCGGTAGGAACGGGCGGTAGGGGGCGGGCCCGCCCCGACCACCGATTCAGTAGGAGGAGCGGGCGACGAGGGCAGCGACGAATCCGGCCACCGCCTCGGGGGGAGTGTTGATACCGAACTCCTGGACCCACGAATCGCCTTCGGCGGGCTGTACCTGGACCCGCCAGACGATGTCGCGCGTCCAGGCAGCGGGGTCCTCGGGGAGCCAGCCGACGTAGACCCGGCCGTCCGGGCTCGTCGCGTGGACGTTGGCCTCCGGGGTGTCGACGACCGTCCAGCCGAGGGAGTGGAGGAGTTCGAGCACCAGGCCCGCGCAGTGATCTGAGGAGAGCCAGCGGCGGTCTTCCACTGTGGGGAGGACGACGGCGGGCAGGAGGGTGGCGGAGGCGTTCACGGTTGGACGATCCCTTCGTTGACCTGTGGTTTTCCCGACACCTGTACGTTGACATGGGGTATGCCGAAGTCCGTAGTCGTTTCCGCGGATGCCCCGTCTGCCGTGGGCGAACTGATCGTGGTCAGGCGCCCAGGACGCCGTTGGCCCGGGAAGGGAACGGCGGCGGGGGTTGTCGTAACCGAGTTACGGCAGCGAGCCGTGCGGAGCCGAAGGGGGAGCAGGGATGGCGGAGTCGGGCAGACATTGGGACGGAGCCCGGCTGGAGCGCAAGATCCGTGCCGCCGGGCGGCCGTGGACCGCCAGCGACATTGCGATGGTCGCCGACGGCCAGTGGGGCGTCGGCGCACAGTCCGACAGGTGGCCGGACGAGGACGTGGTGGTGGAGCACCGGGTCGCGGAAGGTCGGTGCGTCGAGCTGACGGTGGAGGAGCTGGCCCGCGCGGTGGGCGCCCGCACCGAGGACGCCCACCGCGACGAGGACCTCACCTGAATGTTCAGCGGCGTGGCCCCGGGGCTGGCACCGACGGCCCGACGACGGTCGCAGGAACGGGCTGATCGGGCAACCTGGCCCGGAGCACGCGGAGTGAGCCCCGAGCGGGCGACAGCGGCTCTGGACAGGTTCGCCGGGTAGCCGGTCCGTGGTCGAGGCGGCTTCGCGCGCTTCGACCACGCGTCTGATCGCCGGCACGTACGTACCACTCTCTGCGAGCGCGAGGCGAAGGGCGGATGCTGAGCTGACGATCCGGTCCAACTCGTAGAACGCCGCCCGCAAGCCGAAGATGCCCGGCCCCCCGGACGGAAGCGGAGCACGACCTTGTACTCAACGTCCTTGCCCTCGAGACCAGTGCTGTCCGCGACAGGGGTTTCCTGCGCTGAGCTTGTTCTTTATCTTCCGGCCTCGTCCTATGAAACTGGACCTTGGTCATTACTGTCGACGTTTGACGGGCGAGCGTGAAGCTGTGTCACCGAAGGGTTGAGGCAGGCAGCCGCGTGACCATTGATCTGTGACGATCCACAGCGCACTGACCTGGCAAGATGCCCACATGGAAACTGGGTTCTCTTGGGGGTCAACACCAACCGTCGATCTCCGTCTGTGGCGTTCTGACGCCATCGTGCTGTTCGACTGGCTGATGAGCACCGACCTGAACGCCGTACCGATCACGCACCCGGCTCAGAAGCAGGCTCTCGCGGACCTGCTTGCACGCTTGGAGGAGGTGGACGTCATCGAGTCCACCGACGAAGAGATCGCCGCAGCACAGGCCGAGGTGGCCAAGAACATGGGCTGGTAGGGCGCCAGCAGCAATTTGCTCGAGGTTCGTTGTCACAGGACCCCTCGAAGGCGTCTCGAACTGGGTCGCTCACATGGGGATCCGCCGGACGTGGGGGCGGTCTTCGTCTGATCATGTGCTCCGACCAAGGTGCATGTGACCGAGACGAAGGCCGTGAGGGTGAGCCTGTTGCCTGATGCACGCAGCCGGGCGGACGGGAAGCGCAGAGCGGAACTGGACACGTCGATCCCCGATGGGTACACAAGCGTGTGAAGCCTCTGGTGGAGATGGTTCTCTTGGTCTAAAACCCATCTACCAGGGGCTTCACTGCACTGTCAGCCCAACTGGCCATCACAGAAACCAGGTTGGAAAATGCTCAATCACTCGCCGTCGACGTCGGCTGGATCGGCGGGCGGCGGGCGGCGGGTCAGGGTCGTATTCGCTTCGTCGGCGTTCGTGCTGCCAGGCGAGGGCGCGCTCGATCTGGACGGTGTTGAGCCCGGTCTCCTCAACCAGACGCTGGGTGCTCAGGCCGTCCGGGTGCTCCTGCAGTGCCAGAGCGATCTTGCTTGCCCAGAGCTCGGCGTTGACGAAGGGTCTCTGCCTGTAGTCGTGCTGGAGGTCGGCCAGGTGCTCGACCGAACAGGCGGTGAGGATCCGTCTGCCGTCGAGCGAGGGATCGTGCCCGTGCACCGCGGAGGAGTCGGAGACCAGCGAGTAGATCTCCGAGCCGACCGGAATCAAGGTCCCGCACAGATCACAGCGCGTCATGATCGCCGCCCCGCTTCGGCCTTGCACGTGCGACTGGTCCGCCGATGGCGACACAGGGCCGGCGGTCGACGTTCAGGTCCACCCGTTCGCCAGGAGTCGTGACCGTGGTGCTGTCGTTGTCCACGGTGTGGGAGTACACGGTGAGCAACGCCTTGACGGGGAGGAGCAGGGCACGCAGAGTCCCCTTGGCGGCGGGGCCTACTGCGGAGACCTGGCCCGCCTCGCGCTGAGACTCCTGCTGGAGGACGCCGGGGCCCGGCTCCTGGGGATACGAGGCGACACGACCACGCCCGGGTCTCCTGCCTCCCCTTGCGCAGCCTCATGGCGCGCCACCGCGCAGTGACAGGCCGCCGACGGTATGCGTCCTCAAGGCAGTGGGGGAACTGCGCGGGCCAGGGGTGCGAGGTCGCCGTAGAGGGCGGCGTGCAGCGCGGCGGCCAGTTCGCGCGCCCGTGACTCGTTGTCCACGTCGTGCAGCACGAAGTAGACCGGGCCGGTGTAGGAGTCGGGGCGGATCTGTCCGGTGCGGATCAGCCGGATGATGGCGTCGCGCACCGCGTCGTACACGCCGGTGTCGACGGTGTGCTCCGGAGCGGTGAGGGTGTCGGCCTTGATCCTCCATCGAGAGCCCTCGCTCTCCAAGGCGATGAACACGGCCGCTGCTGCATGGCCGCCCCGTACGCGGTGTGGAACCCGTTCGGGCCGCTCGCGTCCGGGATCCGTTCCGCGGGGCAAGGGGTCGGCAGCGGCTCCATGGGAAATATCCTCCCAGGGAGGCGACGGGAGACCGCCGTGTTGACGCCCGGCGTGTCCTGGTCGGCAAGGACACGTTGAGCCCTGCGCCGTGTGCACTGGTCTGGCCGCCCGGGCGGGCCCGTGACAGTCCGCAGCCCCGATCCCACGCCCGGCGTCGGGGTCGCATCAGGAGCTTCGGGCCGCCCCGGAGCCTGTCCGGCGTGAACACGGCCACGCACCAGCCGTGCCCGGCGCCCCGGCGTACGGTGGAGACATGGCTGGGCGGGTACGCCGCTGCGCGTACGTCTTCTGCTTCAAGCCGCTGCCGATACGCTCCCGCAGCGACAAGCAGTGCTGCTCCCCGGCGTGCAAGCAGGCGGACCGTCGGTGGCGGCGCCATCGGGCCGAGGCCGTGGCCATCGGCTTCTGGTACCACCTAGGCGTCGCGACCGACCTTGTCGCGCACTGCCCGGTGTGCGGCGGAAGGTTCGCTCTCGGCACGGCCACCGCCGTGACGCACGGTTCCCTGTCCGGTCCTTCTGGTCAGCTCTGCAGGCGATCGGCGAAGTCGGGATGGGAAGGCAGGCGCTACGACGACCTGAACAGCCTCGTGGGCTAAGTTTCTTCGAGGCCGACGCGGAAGCGCGCAAAGCGCGTCAGCCTGACGCCGGCCTCGTCCAAGACCGTCTGAACGGTCTTCTCGGGCGCATGGATGAAGGGCTGCTCAAGAAGGGCGTACCTTTGGAAGAAGTCATTCATTCGGCCATCGACGATATCTGATAGGGCAGTTTCGGGATTGTCCTCGTGGCGCGCGTTGGTCTCGGCTAGGAGACGCTCACTCTCAACCGTTTCTTCAGGGACGTGCTGGCGGCTGAGGTACTTGGGCCCGAAGGCAATGATGTGCTGCGCGATGTCCCTGGCGACCTTGGCGTTACCTTGTTTGAACTGGACCAGGGCACCAATTTGCGGCGGATGGTCTGGCATGGTGCGGCGCAATTCTGCGGCAACGTAGCCGCCTGTGAACTGCGCAAAACGGCTGCAGGTGATCTTCTCGCTGAGCGCTTCGCAGGCTACCTCGATGAGCGCCTGCACGGTCTCTCCTGGGTGAATCTCGGAGACGAGTAGGGCTTCGATATCGGCTGGGGAGGTCTTGGCGACGTGCTCGGCGATTCCCTGAGCAAGAGCACGGAATTTTTCGCCCTTGGCCACGAAGTCGCTCTGACACCTCAGCTCGAGCAGCACGCCGGAGGTGTTGCCTTCGGAGACACAGGCGACAATGGCGCCGCTAGCGGGCCGAGCCTCTGGACGGACAGCACCTGGCAGGCGCTTTGCACGCAGAATCTGGACTGCCCTGTCGACGTCGCCCCCTGCCTCGGCCACCGCTCGCGCGGCGTCCAGCAGGGAAGCACCAGTGAGTCTGTGGAGGAATTTGACTTTGGCAGGGAGCTTGCCATCCAGACGGTCGCGCATCTCCTCAAGCTCACCGACGACAAGATCTGACAGTTCTCGGTCAATCTCGCCGTGGTAGGCCTTCCGGCAGATTTCGCTCCACCGTGCTTCCCACTCGAGGATGTCGGCATCGGTCATCCAGGGTCGGGCGATCTTCGCGAGCTTCCTAGCCCGTTTTACCTGGTCAGGAGTCCGGACGTCTTTAGTCCCCATCGGTCCAGCCTAGCAACATGTCGATAATCCAGTCTGGAGCGCCAGCACACAGAAAACACTGATCCGTAAGCATCAGCATGGCCATGAAGCAACTACCTGCGAAGTCCTCGGCTCGATCCATGATCTCGGAGCGCGGATGACCTTGGAAGGCATCCTTGTCTAGCAGCTTCTTCACCCACTGGATCCAGCAATCTTGGGCAACGTCCCTGTTCCCGCTGTGCACGCGTGGAAGCACGGCTGCGAGTTCAGCCAGTCGCGGATTCTCCGCCTCTTGAAGGTCACCCAAAGTGCGGATCGGTCTTGTCCCCGTCATTGGTCTGGTTCCTGTGAGGGCAGGCTGCCGTCAGGGATGTGCGGCCCAGGCGGTGGGGTGGGGAGCCCCCTTTTCTTGCGGATCTCTTCCGCTGCCAACTTAGCGGCCTCCCGCACGGTGGCAGCACTGGGCTTTTTAGCGGCTTCAGCGGCTTCGCGCCTCCCGACTAGCGCGCCAACCGCCTCGCCAGTAACAGCACCGATGAACGCAGGGACCATGCCCCATCCCAGAGCCCAGAGCATCCACGCAACAGCCTGATTCTTGATCGACGAGTCTTTTGGTGACGTATTTAGCGTGAAAACATCAAAAGCCTGGCTCCAGCCGAGGAAGTGAGCACCCAGAAACAGAATCGCGATCCCGAGAATCACGAACGGAACCAGGTCCGCCAGGATCAAAAGCGGCAGAGGCACCACGTGACGCATGGACCAGTACCGGTCCCAGAACTGGCGGAGCTTGTTGCCGGCCATGGTCCAGAACCTAAGGGGGGTTGGTCGGACAGGCAGCTCATGAGGTCCGTTCGAGTGGCGGAAGCCAGGCCCACTGAAACCCTCGCCCACCTCGGCTCCGGAGACCTGACCTCGACTCTGCATTCATTCGGCCTCGCTCGCAGCACGACCGCCACCGACGCGCCGATGCGGCGGGGCCGCCTGAAAAACCGCCGACGGGCACGAGCGGCCGTGGCGAAGACGCTGGACGGGCGGGCAGCTCGAACGTCAGTTGAGCCCCGCCCTCCTGCCGTCGCAGTCCCGAGCGGAGTACGAGCTACATGAAGCTCGTGTTCCTCATCTCCGTCCGCAACATCCACCCAGGCTCCGCAAGCCCGCCCCGGGTGTGGCCACGCCGTCCGATGTCCGACCACAGGCCCCAGGTCCGCGGCGTCAGCCACGACACCCGCGAGCTGACCGAATCAGCAGACCGGTACTCGCGCCCTGGACCAGGCATCCACGCTACAGGCCACTCGCTTAGGCCGTGTCCTATGTGGTGAGGCGGAGGAGTCGCTTGTAGCAGCAGATGCCTGTGGCAAGGTCGAGGAAGGCCAGGTAGTTGCGGGGATGGCGCTCGTAGCGGTGGTTGAGCCGGCGGTAGCCGGTGAGCCAGGACATGGTCCGCTCGATCACCCATCTACGGCGTCCGAGTCGTTCGGACGACTCGATGCCCTTGCATGCGATGCGGACGCCGATACGTTTCCCGCGGAGCCATTTCCGCAGTTCAGGGATGTCGTAGGCCTTGTCGGCGTACAGGCGTTGGGGTTTGAAATGATGGCCGCGGTGGGGGTCGTGTCTCGTTTGGTGACCGAGCACCATGGTCTTCAGAGCTTGGCTGTCGTGGGTGTTGGCGGCCGAGGTGCCGACGAGGGGGCAGTCCGTTCGCTTCCGACAAGATGTGCATCTTGGAGCCCGGCTTGCCCCGGTCCACGGGGTTCGGACCGGTGAGTCCGCCCCCTTTTTTAGCGCGGACGTGGGCGGAGTCGAGGACCGCTCGGGAGAGGTCGAGCAGGCTGGCGTCGTCAACGATCGCGCGAATCGCGGTGATCTTCTCCCCATCGACATACTTGAAGACCTGGCATCCCGGGGTTGAAGGTATTCGGACGTTGCGTCAGGATCCCAATAGTCCGCAGGGCTGGGAGCCCTGGGTATCCACCTATTGGGGGCAGTTGATGATCCACATCACTCTCGGTGAGAGGCGTTACGTCAACCCGCAAGAGGACCAGCTCGGCCGCAACATCGTCGGCTTCGATCCCGTCATGGACGACGAGGCCCTCTTCCATGCCAACCGCGGCTGTTGGGTGCTCGGTGAGCGTGCAGAGAAGGAGCGCTACGCCCTGCTCTCCCACGAGGGCCAGGTCCGCATGGTCATCGAGATCGACAAGCTTGTTCCGGTGGCCGGAGGACGCAAGGCGATGGAGGGCAGGTACCTCACTCCGGGAGATGAGGTCTACGACGCCTATGTCGGCAAGCCCACCCCCGTCGAGACGACTCGCAATCCGATCACCTACTTCGACTCTCCATACGGCGCCCGCACCTGCTACTGCGGCTGCGGCGAACTGGTGGCCAGCGGCTGGTTCGTGATCGGCCACGACCAGAAAGCCCTTCACGCCAGAATCTCGAAGATCGGCACCGTGCGCGAGTTCATCGACTGGTTCGACAGCACCTATGTCGAGCCCAAGGACGAGTGACCCCGGCCTCGCACAGACGAGGCGCAGCTCCGTTGCCCCGCTGGAGAGCTGTCACCAGTGAGCGCAACTTGCGCGAGGCGACGTCGGCCTGCCCGACACTTTCCAGGGTCAGGCCGTACGTCGCCGACCGCTGGCTTCGTTCAGCACGGCGTTGTGGGGCTGCGTGTGATGCGGATCGAGGTCCAGTCCGGCGTGCCGCCGTCCGTAGTGGTCTCGACCATCTCGGACATGCCGCCCATGACCTGGACACAGAGTGTTCCGCTGGTGCCAACCGATCCGTCCGCATGCAGCAGGGTGACGATGAGGCCGAACTGCTTCATCCTGCCGGTGTCGGAGGAGTGTGAGGTCACCGTGCCGGCGATGTACATGTGCTGATCGTCGATGTCGTACCCGGAGGGGGCGACGCTGGTGAGGTTCACCGCGTAGTCGCCGAGCACATAGGTGTGGTCCAGGGCTCGACGCCGGGCAGCGGCGAGGTCCGCGCTGGCCGAGGCGGACGCCGCAGCGGCGGCGGACTGGGATGCCTCGGCTCGCGCGGAGGCAGTTGCCTCGGCGGCGGTGTCCTCGGGGTCTGGGCTGACTGTTGCCACGGCGTCGGCCAGAGCGCCCGCGGGTGACCGCGCCGGTTCAGGGCTCCCCTCGTCGGACGTCAGGTCGCGGACCGTAGCCGACCCCAGTCGGCAGGACATGGACTGGTCGGTGCCGCTCATTGCTATGCCGTTGCTGGCGATGGTGTGCTGGCCGGCCGGCACGTAGTACAGCGCGAAGCCCGCCGCGAAGGGGGTGCCCCTCTTGGCGGTGGTGCAGGTGAGATCGATTGTGTACGCCCGCATGGACCCGGCCCGGTTGTCGACCGTGATGGCACAGGACGGCGACTGGAACTGCTGGCCCTCCAATTCATAAGGTCCGTCGGATGCGCACACACCTACCTTCACTTCCCAACTGGCGTCCTGCTCCGAAGCGGACGGGCTGGTGGAGCAGCCAGATATAGCCGCTGCTGTGACGACTGCGGTGGCGAGAGAGAACACAACGGGAAGGCGGCGCATGAGCGGAACTCCCGAGACGATGCGCGGACAGAGCAGCCCCATCCTGGCAGGTGGCCACTCCGCCTCCATATCCCGTTGGCGATCGTCCATCTCCTTGCCTCCGTGTTAGGGCCTGTTGCAGAAGTGGATCTTGTTCGTTCATGATCGCGCCCTGGGGGCGTGCGGCTCTGATAAACAGCCGTGGGCCAGGCCTGCGTTGCTGTTGCCGCGGGGCGTTAATCCGGGCTGTCCGCAGGTGTGGACGCGGCGGCAGCGCCCGCACCTATGGTTCGACCCCCTGCGAAAGGAGCGATGTGATGCTCGGTTACCGCCTGGCGGTCGTCCGCCGGCTGGCCCTGCCCGCGCTGGCGATCGGCGTGGTGTTTGCGGCAGCCGCGACTGCCGTGCCGGTCCTGGACGACGGCACGCCGTGGAGCGAAGCCGCTCCCCAGGCCCTGGCCGCGGGCGCGGCGGTCGCCTTCGTCTTCGCCACCGTACTGGTCCTCACCACAGTGGTGGGCGCCGCCCGCACGGCTCGCCGGTACGGGATCGCGCTCGGCCCCGAAGCCGTGTCCCTGCCCTGCGTCCGCGAAGTGCGGATACCCGCCATCGAGGGCAGAACCGCCTTCCAGCTGACGGACAGCGTGCGGCACGTGGTCGAGAAGGACCCCGTCCTGCGGGTGGAGGAGGTCACTGCGTTCGGGCACGGCGTCCTGGACCTGACCCTGCGCGGACCGTCGGACACGATGGTCTTCGTGAGCGTCCGCGTCACGACCGGACCGAAAGAGACGGCCGTCGTCGTAGAAGCGCGTCCGGAAGCCACGTACAAGAAGCTCGACGCGGCGGTCTGCTGGGCCCTCGCCCGCGTCGTCGAGAAGCACGCGACTCAGGCCCTGCACGCCGAGGCCGCGGGCGACGCCCTCTGACACCAGACCCGCCCGCAGAATGGGGAGGGGGCCCGCGTGCGCAGCGCAGTGAACGGCTGGAACGCGCGCGGACGCCGTGGCGGTGGAGGGGCGCCTCGGTTCTCAGTGCCACCCGGGTCACCGCGACCGTCCCGGGGCCGACTGAGCGGTCACGACCGTCGGCACCCGCGGTTGCGGCTGGGGAGCATGGCTGAACAGGGAGTTCGGCACGGCAGCGCTCCGGCACAGGGCAGCTACGGTCCGGGCGCCGTCCGACCCCAACGGGATACCGGAGTGGGTCCGCTGGGCCGTCGAGACGGGGACAGGGGGCGACGGGGTCCACTGCTTGGCCAAAGAAGCACTCCAGTGCTCGACGATCGCGTAAACGGGGCCCAGCTCCCGGCTGGCGTCGGTCAGCACGTAGGAGTCGCCGTGGCGCGGGCCCGTTCGGAGGACCAACCCGTCGGCGTGCATGGTGACCAGGCGCTTGCTGACCAGCTGCTCGCTGACGAAAGGGAGCCTGGCGGCGACATCTCGCACCCGCAGGGGGCGGCCCTCCTGGGGCATGGTCATCACCGACGAGGTGGTCCACTTGGGTCCCATCAGGGAAAACGCGTCCTCGATGCGCTGAGCGTCGAACGAATCGATGGGAATGACGGCGGGCCAGTCAGGCGTCTCACGCGGGTTCATTCGGCCGCCTCCATCCGAGCGAGCAGCGAACGGACCAAGGTGGGCAGACCTCCTGGTTCGCCACCAATCCAGATGCGGTCGGCCGCCTCGTCGATGACATAGGCGGCGTCTTCGAGTAGGCCGCTGGAGATCTCCATGCAGGCGTCGGTGATCCGGGAGGCCGCGAGCAGTGACTGGGAGAGCACGTCGACGTAGTTGCCCGGCGGGAGATCGGCGGCCTCGGCGGCGGTGCGGATCGCCGCCACTTCCAGCGCGCTGGGGGTGAAGTCGAACGCGTTCTCCTCCTCGGCGTTTTCGGTCGCGGAGAAGGCCAGGTCCCCGGGTTCCGCGGGGATGCCCGCGCGTGTGGAGATCTGGTCGACGGCTGTGGTCAGCTCGGCGAGGGACTCGGTGAGCCAGCCCAGCGCGGAGGCGTAGGAAGCCAGGGTGAACAGTCCCGCAGGCGTGGTGGGACGCGGCTCGGCGGATATGAACTCTTCTAGTCCGTCGGTCAGTTCGCCAACTACCTGCGGACCGGCGGACAGTGGGCCCAGTACGGGGTGCAGGTAGGAGCGGCTGGCGGCCGTCGGGTATTCGACGGTGAGGATTCCGGAGACGCTCTGCGCAGCCTTGGTGAGGAGGCTGGCCAGGTCGGTACGGGACAGCGGGGCTCGGTCGGTGGTCATCGCTGGGGGACCTTTCGGGAGGTGGCGGCCGTGGAGTGGGCCGCTGCGGGAGGAGCTGCCGGGGACGCGGTCGGGCGGCCGGTGGTCAGGGAGGAACGGGACCAGGCAGCCTGTACACGGGCCTTGGTGGCGGAGGCCGCCGCGGTGTTCTGCGGTGGGCCGGTACGCAGGTGGGCCGTGCGGTAGACCGCGTAGTCCTTCCGGCTTCCGGCGGCGACGAGGTAGATCTCGCGCTGGTGGTTCGAGGCCGGCGGTGCCGGGCGGAACTGGACGACCAGCCGGTAGGACACGGAGGGGTCGACGTAGACCTTGTGGTAGCCGGCGAGACGGCCCTTCAGCGGCAGGCAGTCGTCGCTGCCGTGGACCAGGTTCTGCAGCTCCAGCAGTGCCAGGTCGCGGATGTCGTCGGGAAGTTCCCGCAGGTCCGCGATGGCGTCGGGGTGCGCGGCGAAGGCGAACCGGGCGCGGCTCACATCAGCCTCCCCTGGATCGGGTGCCGGACCGGCCCTGCCGGTGACGTACGGGGGACGTCGGGACCGGTCTTCCGTGCCGTGGCGGCGCCGGCTGAGCGGGAGAGGGCTGCGCGGGAGCGGAGGATGTTGACCTCACCGCGGTACTCCGGCGGCAGTGGCAGCGGGCCGTTGCGTTCGTCCAGCCAGGAGCGGGCGGCGTCCACGTCGGCGAAGGCGCCCTCGTGCATCGTGTACGTGCCGGTGCCCTGGTCCCACTCTTCGTGGAAGACCCGGATCGGCGCCTCGGCGGCACGGGAGTCGCGGGTCAGCGTCCACGTCTCGCTCGGGTCGGAATCCGAGGTGTGGTTGTCGAGGACCTCGTACCGGGTGCCCGATTCCCGGATCTGCCGCTCGACCCACACCGTGAGGCCGTCGGCGGGCTTCAAGGAGCCACCGTGGATCTCGGCGATTTCCTCGGGCGGGCAGCCGCGCTCGACCAGCCAGTTCTGGGCGAAGGACACCGTGGCGTGGTGGCTCGTCTCCAGTGTGTACGTGAACTGGGTGAGGTCCCGGGCGACGGCGATCACCATCACCTGGGGAGCGCCGGGTATTCCCCACGTGGTCGACTGGTCGTGGGCGAGGACGAAGCTGTGGGAGCCGTTGGGCGTGGTGTGGTGCTGGGACAGCGCCGTCAGGTCACCGGACCAGAACCTCTCCACTGCCTCCTCGGACGCGGCATCGGCGGGGGCGAGTTCGTCGAGATCGAAGTCGAAGTCGAAGCCGCCGTTCATGTCATCACCCCCGACTGCTCAGAGGCGGGAGTGGCCAGGACCCGGTGGTTGGGTCGGGTCGGGCTCGTCGTGCACGCGGCGAACGGACCGTCCGGGGCACGGAGGTGGACGAGGGCCTGGTCCAGGTGGTCGCGGTGCCAGGTCGACGGACCGGCCAGGCCGGCCTCGGTGTCGGTGAGTTGCTGCCACGCGAGCCAGAGGGCGTGCAGCCGGGCGACGGCTTCTGGGTGCTCGTGCCACTGCGCGCACCAGGGGCGCGTCGTGCTGATCTCCCGGCCGTACACCGGCAGGAGGAGGTAGTTCACCCAGTCGCTGAGGGCGGCGAGTTCGACGGCGTACGCCTCGGCACCCAGGGCGAGGATGAACACCGAGGCGGGGCCGTCGGTCTTCTCGGGGCCGGCCGCCCCGGCTTCCGCAGTGCCGTCCGCCTGCCGGTCAGCAGCAGGTACGGGATCGGGCTCGGAGCCGAGGCGGTCGAGGATGACGCCGTGCTGCCTGACCTCGGCCACGGTCTTGGCGAGGATGCTGGCAAGGTCATCGAGGTCCCCGTCGGAAACCCGGAACGGCTCCGGGCCGGGAGCGGGGGCGGTCGGGCTGGTGTCGGACATGAGAGCGTGCTCCATCTGTGAGACGGCGACATGCCCGAGAGGATGCGGAGAAACCGCGGTTTGGCCCTGCCGGAAGAACCCGGTAGGCAGCCGCTACCCGGCCGCGCAACGCGGACAGCGCGGGAACGGCGGCGCCAGCAACTCCAGGGCTCGAGCAGCCTGTTGGGAGACGGCACCGTTGCCGAGCGCGGTGAGCTGGGCCGGACGACCGAGACCGGGGGTGGCGGTGACCCAGCCGGCGTCGAGGCCCTGCATCCACTCGACGAAGTCGGCGCGGAGCCGCCCGGCCGCGTCAGTAGGCGCGGGTGCCGGACGGGTGAGCGTCTCCCATCGGGTGATGGCAGCTGCGTACGGTCCCCACCGCCGGTCGCCTCCTCCGCGTCCGGAGACGGATCCGCCCACAGCGGCAGGACCGACGTCGGCCGGGGAGGGCGCCGCTCCTCGCCGGAGCGACGGTCCGTGCCGACGATCCGCCGAGCGGGGGAGAGCGAGGCCGCCGCACGGGGCAGGGTCATGTCCCCATTCCCGTGCCGCTGGTTGGGAGAGCCCTTGATCCCGTCCGACGCCTTCGGGGTCGGCAGCAGGAGCCACTCGACCCCGTCGGCCAAGTTCGGACCGTGCCCCCACGCTTCCTTTTCGACAGGTGCTGGGAGCCGCCGTTCTTGCCGATGTTGCTGGTCGGCGTATTGAGCAGGGTCTCCGGCGGGCCAGGCCGTGAGGAAGGTCCGCTCGCGCCGGTGCGGTGCCCGACACCCGAGGGACGGCGGACCAACCGACGGTCGTGATGTCGCCCAGGTTTGGAACGCCGGGCCAGTGGCGGGCCAGGATGCGCGAGGCGTTCGGATCGATCTCCGCACGCCACGCCAGGGTGCCGCCGAGAGCGGCCTGCACCCCCAGGTCGAGCCCGCCGTACCCGGAGCAGAGCGACCCGATCAGCGGAGGACGGGAGACGGTGGCGGGCATGTCACCGGCCCCGTACGGTCGGGGGCGCGACAGCCATCGCCGACGCCGGCGCCGCGGGCGCAGTGGGCGCGGCCTCGCACATGGTGGTGGTCCGGTTGAGGGCTGCCCGGAGTCGCGAGGACGGCGGCGAGACTGCCGTCGAGGCGGCGTGCAAGGAGTCGCCCGCCTCCCGCAGGGCCGTGTCCGCCGTCCCGAGCGCCTCGTCGATCACCCGCCCAGCCGTCTCCCGGGCATCCCGGGCGTCGGGCCGCTCGTGCAGGTGCTCGGTCCGTTCCAGGAACGCGAGCTGCTCCGCCACCTCCCCGAGGGCTGACGCCGCCTCACCGGCAGGCCGTACGGCGGCGGAGAAGCTGGAGACGGCCAGGCTGGTGCGGGAGCCGTGTTCCCTGTTGACGGTGCGGAAGAGGACCTCGTCGCCTAGCTCGGTGATCAGTTTGCCGAGTTCGGAGATCTGCTGGGCGACGGCCGCGCTGCCCGGGAGGCGATGGAGGTCGCCCGGGATCGGGAGCTTGCCGCGCTGGGCGTCGAAGGCCGAGGCCGTGGCACGTATGGCCAGGGCATCGGAGAGAGAGTTCGTGGTCAAGATGAATTTCCCGTACATGAGGAGGAGCGGTGGAAAGGGGCGTCAGCCGTGGTTGCGCGAGGGCGGGCGCGCGGCGGGCGGGGAGGGCCCAGGGCCGAGCCGTTCCGCAGGCGACGGAGCGGCGCGCCGCGTACTGCGGGTGAGGGCCGCGTGCACCCGCGCCGGCGGCGGCCCGCTCGGGGAAGGCGTGGGGGTCGACGCCCGGGAGGCGGGCCTGCCGTGCGCGGATTCCCAGCGGGCGCGGACCTCGTCGAGCGGGCCGAGCGCGTGCAGGGCGTGGTTGATCAGCTGCCCGGGGGCCAGGGCTTCATGCTCGGCCAGGGCACGGACGGCGCGAGCGGAGGCGGCGGCGGTGCGCGTGATCGAGGAACGCATCACCTGCGTGCCGAGCCATTCGGCGTCGCCGGCCCCCACGCCGTCGCAGATGGCGGCGAACCGGTCGTCCGATAGCGTGCCGTCGGCCAGCAGGCCGCGCCGCTGAGCCTCCCAGAGCAGGGTGATCCGGTCGATGGGCTCGCCTCGGTGGTGCAGCGCCCCGAGGCACCGGTAGAGCTGTCCGTGGACGGGGTCGGCGAAGTCCCCTGGGCGCAGCCAATCCACCACCTCGCCCACGGCCCCTGGCCGTTCGACGAGGAGGGACAGAAGGAACTCCTCGTCTTCGCCAACCCGATCTGCCTGAGCCGGCGGAAGGGCGGACGGGGCGATGGCCGGCGGCGTTGCGGGCGCGACCGGTCGCGGTTCGGTGCCCCACCGCCGGGCGAGATCGGTGAGCACCCCCGCGAGGACGTCCGCGTAGCGCAGCGCCCCGTCGACCTCGCCTCGCAGGGCGCCCGTGCGAGCCTCCTGGTGAAGGCGGATCGCGTGCTGGGTGACGGTGCGGTGGATCGCCCCCTCCAGCACCATGCGGCCGTACACCGGAGCGTGCGCGGAACGCGGACAGGCCGAGACCAGGATGTGGGCGTACGAGGCGGTCAGCCCCCGAACGTGGAGGCCGGCCTCGTCGACGGCGTCGGTCACCCACGACAGCGGCACCGGCCCCTCGCCCTCCAGCGCCGGGTGGCCTTCGTCCCGGAGCTTGCGCAGCGCGGCGAACAGGGCCCGGTGGACCGGCCGGTAGAAGTGATCCGGCGCGAGCCACTCCAGGGGCGAGAGCTGGCCCGGGTCGAGCAGCACCGCCCCGAGGACCGCCTGCTCGGCGTCAAGCAGCGGGTTCACCGACCGCCTCCCGTACCGGAAGCGGACGGCACATCCGGCCGGGCATGCAGATCGGCGACCGCCCGGTCGGCGGCGGCCACAGCCTCGGCAAAGCCGTCCAGCACGGTGGTGAACGCGGGATCGGAGAGCGGAACCGACCCGGCCTCGCCGACCAGCCACCATCGGCCATCGCGCAGGACGACCGGCGACTGCGCCAGCCGCGCGGAACGCGACGTGGGCGCGCTCATGCCGACAGCCCGAAGTCGTCGTGGCCGACGGCCTTCGCCAGTGCCCGCTCGGTGATCGCCATGGTGGCGCGGGCGGATGCCGGCCCGATCGCCTTGGCGGAGGGCTCCTTGTACCAGGGCCGGATGGAGAGCATGGCGATCCGCAGGCCGGTGGCCAGCAGCAGCACCTTCCCCTTGGGCAGGGCACGGATCGCGTCGGGCGGCAGGATCCGCTCGGTGCGCATGCTCACCGAGGTGGACTTGCTGCCTTCGCTCGTCGACACCGAGACGGTCTGGACGTCGTGGTCACCGACCTGCCGACTGAGGCGGTCGGCGAAGTCGGCGTCGTCGATACCCGATCCGACGATCTTGACGGTGGCGGCGGACCACAGGGCGTCCATCCCGGCCTCGCCCCAACACCGCTGGCCTTGCCGGTAGGACTGCAGGATCGTCATCGGGATGACACCCCGGCTGCCCAGGTGGCTGTACAGGTCCGGGAGGTCCGAGATGCGGCAGACGTTGGCGGCCTCGTCGAGGACGCACAGGGCGGGCGGGTCGAGCCGTCCGCCGGAGCGCTCGGCGACGATCACGGCCGAGCGCATCACGGCATCGGCCGCAGCCGCGATGATCGCGGACGCGCTGCCACCGCCGTCCTTGCTCAGTAGGTACAGCGTGTCGCGGGAGGTGGCGAAGGCGAGGGGCTTGAACTCGGGGTGGTTCTCGCTCGGGGTGACCCAGGCGGCGACCTCCGGGTCGAGCAGGCAGCTCGCGTACTGCCTCGCCGTCTCATAGATGCCGTCGCGGGTCTCGGTTGCGCCGGAGACGGTGCCCTGGAGCTGGGCGGCGACCGCGTCGTGGCCGGCGTCGGTGAGCAGGTCGACCGGGGTCCGGTCGGCGGGGGAGGCAAGCCAGGCCAACACGTCAGTGATCGGCCGCCGGTGGCTCGCGGCGGCCAGGAACAGCGCGCCGAGCGTATTGGACGCGGCGGTGGACCAGAAATCGGAGCCGCTCGACTCATCCACGCTCGCCGCGACGAAGTGCCCGGCCAGCCGCTTCGCCCCGGCCAGGTCGCGGGCGTCGGCCAGGATGTCCCACCACATCTCGCGCGGATGGTGGGCGATCTGCTGGGGGTCGAGCGTCCAGACCGTGCCGACCTCCGCACGGGAGTCCACCGTGGCAGTGAAGGCGTCGTTCGCGGCCTTGTTGCTGGTGAGCAGGACCGGGCCGGGTGCCGCGAGAATCGCCGGGATCGCCAGCCCGGACGTCTTGCCGGAACGCGGGGCCATGATCGCGACGATCACGTCCTCCCAAGACGCGCGGACCGCGTCCCGACCCGGGTCAAGAGTGCCGAGCAGGATGCCACGGTCAGCGGGGGCGACCTCTTTACACTCCCGGCCGCCCAGCGACGGCCGCAGGCTCTTCGCCTTGGCGGTGATCTGTTTGTCCAGCAGCGGCGCCAGATCGCTCTTGCGGGCGAGACCGGTCTTGGCACCGGAGCGCGAGCGGGTCCACAGCACTAGAACGGTGGTGATCAGGGCCAGGCTGAGCAGGCCGGGTACGACACGGACGCCGACCAGCAGCGCGGTGGTGCTCAGGGCCGGCCACAGCAACTCGGGGTGCAACAGGGCATCCGTGGCACGGAACGGGGTCCACGGGTCGCTACCGACAACGGCGTTGGTGAGGTTGCCCGTCAGCCAGGCGAGGCAGCCGTAGACCATAGCGGCGCCGAGAACGCCGAAGAGGAGATAGAGGAGCACGTCGGAGCCGGTGGTGGTCGACGGTGCACTGGTGCGTGGGGAGGGCAAGGCCAGTTCCTTGGGGCGCGAGCGGGCAGGGGCGGGGCACGCTCGGCTCTCGTGCGGCTCACGGGCCTACTCCTTGCGGATCGAACGGGAACTTCAGCGGGAGCGGGGTGCGGAACGTGCCGCGGATGGAGACGGTGCGGCGAGCGGCGAGGCGCTGGTGCCCGTTCCGGCCTTGGCCGCCGCAGGCGACACGGCCAGCGCCGCGCTCTGAGAAATAGGCAGCTTGGAGGAGTGTGTCCGTATCTCGGCCTGGGGCCGGGGCGGGGCGCCGACACGGCGCACCGCGTCCTCCGAGTCGACGAGCTCCGACTGCGCCGAGCTGACAAACTCCGCCGCGAAGCCGAACCGGTCGGCCAGCGCGTAAGCCTCGTCGTCGAGGTCGTTGATGTGCTCGCCCGCCGCCTCCAACGCTTCCCGGACACGTTCCAGGGCACCGTGGTCGGGGTGGAGGAGCTGGTCGACCGCTCGCTGAAGGTCCTCACCGTTCTCGGCCGACCTGATCTGGTCGGTGATCTGGAGGAGTGCGGCTCCGGCGGCGTAGGACCCAAGGAGATTCACAGGGGTGCTCATCCGGGCCGAGTCCAGAGAGGGATCGAGATCGACGTCGTAGCGGGCGGCGCGGAGCATTTCGGCCGCGTGGCTGGCGATGACGACCTGGTCGGCGGCCAGCGTGGTGGTGGGAAGCCGGTGGCGGCGGCCGTGCCAGTCCTGGATCTGCTGGAAGCCGGCGTGCTTGAGGATCATGGCGGAGAGATCGTCGTTGGCGCCCTTCGCCACGACGCTGCCGCTGAACTCGGAGGAGATGGTGATCGGAGGAGCGGGCACAGAGGTCTCCTGGGCACGGGCGGTTGGATGGGAGGCGGTGGCCAGGTGCCCCAGGTCGGCCGCGATCCGGCGGCACTCCGTCTGGAGGCGGAAGGCGTCGCGATAGCCGTGGTGCAGGCCGCCGTCCTCGCGGGCGAGGGTGGCCACGATGTGCAGCTGCCGGGGCTGGTTGCGCAGGGCAACCCACCGGCAGGCGTCCGGATCAACGTCCGGGGCGATGCCGGTGGCGGACACCAGCCGGCGGGCCACGACGGCCCACTGCGAGTCGGTGAGGTCCGGCCGACGGGGGTCGGACCGGACCGAGCAGACCCACGTTGGCCGAGTGGGAGCACGGGCCCCGAGACGTTCGACGGGAGCGTCGAGCGCCTGGGCCAAGTCGGAAAGCGAGCCCGGCTCGGCGAGCAGCTCGATCGGCGCCCCATGGCCGTCGCCCGCGATCAGCCGGGGGCGGGCGTGGTTGCCGCGTTCACCAGGCCCGTACAGGTACGAGAGCAGGCCGGCGGTGTCGCTGGCGCGCTGCAAGTGGGCGATCACGGTCTCTACCTCGAAAGAGAAAGGAGCAAGCGAGGACCCGGGAGGTTGGGCCGACAGGGAGAGAATCCGCAGGATTCGGGATTTGGCCCGGCCGGGGATCGTTGATAGACGCCGCGTTCATCCGGCCCAGACCTTGGCGGGAGAGGAGGGCCCCGTGCCCCGCCGCAGCGGGGCAGCGAGCGGCTAGGGCAGGCGATCACCATCGGCGTCGGACGCCAGCCTCGCGCAGCGTGTCACCCCTACCCAGTGGCGCCCGTTTTCTATGAAATGCCTTTTGTGTGCGTCAAGTTCAAGGTTGAGAAGCGGATAGGTCCGGGGGAGCGAAGAGTTATCGTCTGCCCTTGAAACCCGAAGGGAAGGCGGTGCCTGCGTGTGGGATCTGCAGGAAGGCGATCCGAGGAGAATCGGTTCGTTTCGACTCGTGGCACGGCTCGGCAGTGGTGGGATGGGAACGGTCTACCTGGCCGCGCAGGAGGGGCGGGACGGCCACGTGGCCGTGAAGACCATCAGGAACGATTACGCCCAAGAGGAGGGCTTCCGGCGCCGGTTCACCAGGGAAGCGACAGCAGCAAGTTCGGTCAGGAGTCCATACACGGTTCGCGTGATTGGCTTCGACGTTCGGGCCCGCGAGCCGTGGCTGGCCACGGAGTACGTCGAAGGCCTGTCGCTTCGTGACCATGTGCAGAGCCACGGCCCCTTGACGCTGCCGGCAACCGTGGAGCTTGCTCTCGGTCTTTCCTTCGGCTTGGCGTCGATCCACAGAGCAGGTCTGGTCCACCGCGACCTCAAACCCGGCAACGTGCTGCTCACCGAAGCCGGCCCCAAGATCATCGACTTTGGGCTCGCCTATGCCACTGACTTCAGCCATGCCACGCACACAGGGGCGGTGGTGGGCACCCCGGGCTACTTCTCGCCCGAGCAGGTCCAAGGGCAGTCGATCAGTCCAGCCTCCGACGTATTCGCCCTTGGCGCAGTGCTGGCCTTCGCGTCGTCGGGCGACCACGCCTTCCGGGGCGCCACCGCCCTCACCGCTCAGTACCACGTCGTCCATGAAGAGCCCTGGCTCTCGGACGTGCCCGAAGAACTGCGGGACCTCGTCGCAGGGTGCATGCATAAGGACCCCCGCGAGAGGCCAACCCTGAACGTGGTCCTCGCCCACCTGACCTCTTTGCGCTCCTACGGCCACAAAAAGACCAGATCCGCCTTCCGTCGGGCTCCTTCACGTTCTGCGGAAACAGAACCCGGCGTGGGTTCCCCCACCGTACTGGCAGCGACCCGCCGGAGCCGTTGGGGCAAACGGGTCATCCTTGCCGCGTCAGGCGTGGCCTTGATGTTCGCCGGAGCGGCCATCGGCCCTTG
This sequence comes from Streptomyces sp. NPDC056361, assembly GCF_042262805.1. Taxonomy (NCBI): domain Bacteria; kingdom Bacillati; phylum Actinomycetota; class Actinomycetes; order Kitasatosporales; family Streptomycetaceae; genus Streptomyces; species Streptomyces sp. NPDC056361. The sequence goes on along the minus strand of NZ_JBHJQI010000050.1, from coordinate 25,717 downwards.
GCTGGTCCCCGGCCACGAGGGGCAGGCGGACGCGGGTCCCCGTGACCCGATCGCCTCCGCGACCGTTTCGGCCATCCCCGGCGCCGGCTCGTCGGCGGAGGAAGCGGCATCGGAGCCACCGGGCACCGAGTCGGCGTCGGATCCGGCAGACGAAAGCGACCCTTTGTCGGACTACGAGGAATTCCGGCTTGGCATTCTCACGTTCAGCCCTGTGCTGGGGAAGTGTGTTCTGGACGGGGACGGCATGTCGGGCGACGGTATGCCCGTGGAGAACCCCAGTAACGACTACTCGGTTTCGGTGACTCCCGTATCTTTCCGTGGCCGCTTCGTCTCTCAGGCGGTGATAAAGGTGAGAGCCTCGCATGCTCAGCCGCTCGACGAACCGGTGGCCGTTCATCTGAAGCTCCCCAAGGGGGAGACGGTTCCCCTCACCATGCCCAAGGGCAAGGCAGAGTGGTCCTTCCGATGGCCCGATGTCCTCAAGACGGCAGATTTGTCGGATCCCTATGCGACCAGGGAGCCCGCGACGCTGCTGGGCGCGTACACAATTTTGGTCGCCCATGTGTCGGTCCAGGCATGCGGAGGCTTCGACGGCGACCCCAAGGGGTATGTCGAGACGATGTCTTAACGCATTGGCGGTCCGGGTCGGTCTCCTTGCGGAGCCGGCCGGCCGATCGGACAGGCCCCGTTCGGTGTGGTGACCGCAAGAGTGGTTGATCGGCCAGATGGTCTTCACAGCCATGGGGGAGTCTCCTTACGGGAGTTGGGTTAGCGGTCGCGGGAGAACGCGATGCGCGGGTCGACCGGCCGGGCTGCCGCGACGGAGGTGGCGGGAGTGGTCACCGGTGCCGTGCCCGGGAGGCCGGCGAGGGCCGGGCTGGCGGCGAGCGCGACGGCGCTGATCGGCGAGCTTCGGACGCCGGCGCCCTGGATGAGGTCGCGGGACGGGGCTGGCGCGGGCGCGGGGCGGCGGGCCGCTACGTCCTGGGCCAGGCGGGGCTGCACCGCGACCCGGACACCGGAACGGTGCAGGGCCAGCGTGGCGCTGGCGACCTTCCCCAGGGCCTCGTCGCGGCCGGTGGTGGCGGGCAGCGTGTAGATGTCCAGGCGGGGATCGTGCCGCCAGCCGCGGTCGAGCAGTGCGAGTCCGGTGAGTCCGGAGGCGCGGCTGTCGATGGCCGCGATGATGCCGAGCCGTGGATGCTCGGCGAGCGCGACATCGGGCTGGCCGAGCGGAGCCCGGGACGGGATGGGCTCCGTGTCAGGTACGAGGGAGGGGTTGAACACGGCGTCCGTGTCGACGCGGAAGCCGGCGTTGCGTAGCAGCGCGACGGCTCGGGTGGCGCGGCCCTGTCCGTCACGTTGCTGGTCGGTCAGGGCGTACAGGGTCGGCTCGCCCAGGACGGGGTGGAAGTCGAGCCGCTCCAGCATCCAGGTGCTGGCGGCGAGGTTCTTGGGGTTCGCGGCGACGATGCCGTAGTCGGGGTGGCGGCCGACGGTGACGTCGGCAAGCGGTTCTTCGGCGGAGGTGGGCGACACGGCTGATCCATCCGGTGCGGGCTCGATGACGGGGGAGGTCGAGGGCCGGAACGGTTCTGCTGTTGAGAGGCATACGGCGTACTCCGAGGCGGGAAGAGGTTCAGCGGCCAGGGGTGGTGGAGGGACGCGCGGGCGGCAGCACGGGGCGCGGGGGCGGGTCTGTCGCCAGGCGTGTGCGGACCGTGCGCGGTCCGGCCGACGGCGAGGGCGTGAGAGCAGCGCTCACCCGTGGCGAGGCAAAGGCCGGCAGGGCGGCCTGGTCTACCGGATTCCGGGCCTTGGCGGGATGGGCGGTGTGGCGGTCGCCGAGACCTGTTTCGTGGGAGCGGGTAGGGGGATGCCGGGCTTGAGCAGGGTCGAATCGCGCAGGACGTCGAAGTCCTCGGCCTTCAGCGTGGTGAAGGCCCGGGTCATCGCTTGCCGTTGTTCGGCTGGGTCGGTCATGCCCGTGGGCAGCCGGTGGTAGCACTCTCCGCCGAACGCCACGGCGGGGATGAAGCCCGCGGGGTGGAGCACGGCGTCGGCGGCGCGCTCCCGGGAGGAGCGTTGCTGCTCGGGGCGTGGCGGTACGCCGAGCTGGTCGAGGCGGGCGTCGACGGCGGCGAGCAGACTCGGGATGCTGCCGCCGTGCTGGGCGTGCGGGCCGCCGGGTTCCGAGTCGTAGATCACTTCGTACACCGCAGGCCCGGCTTCCCGGTGGCGGATCACCGTCCAGCTCTCGGGGTCCTCGGTCGGCGGTTCTTGTGGTGGCGAGATGATCATCGAGCTGCCGTCGGGGAGGGCGGCGTGGACGATGTAGTCGCTCAGGCCGTACTCGACGGTGACCTCCAGGCCGCGCTGGCGGAGGGGAGCGGTGAGGTAGCCGTACCCGTGATCCCGCTTCGGATCCTCGGAGAGAACAAGGGAGGAGCGGGTCTTGGTCCACGCGGTGATGCGTGAGCCCTCTTGCTCGAAGGTGATCAGGGGGTTGTCTTGGTGCATGGGCTTTTCTCCGTGGTAGGACGCCCCTACGGCTGGCGGCGCGGGCCGAGGTCATGCGGTGCCGGGCGGGCGGTGGTTTACGAGGATCTGGTCATCGGACGGTTTGGTCCGACCGGGACTCGGTGCTACGGGCGTCAGCGGGAGCGGACCGGCACCGGTGGGCCGGGTGCCGGTGGCGCCGGGGGAGAAGCGGGCAGGGTCCCGCTCTGGCCGGAGGCGGATCGGGCGAGGGCCACCCGTGCCCGTTCGGTCCGCGAGGATTGCTCGGGGTCCGCTCGGTCGGCCAGGTAGTCGGCAGCCCGGACAAGGGCCGGGCCTCGGATGGACAGCTCGTCGGCGTAGTGCCAGCCGTCGGCGTTGCGGTTCTCCTCCGCCTGGCTCTCGTAGAGCTTCCGTGAGCCGGGGAGCGAGGCGTCCATGAGAGCCATGACCTGGTCCCACTCGCGCTGGAGCCGCCCTGCTCGCTCCAGGGTGGTGTCGATCCCGCGTAGCCAGCGGAGATCTTCGCTGACCGGCCCCTCGACGTAGTCGGCACCACGGGCGGCGGCGCGGACGCCGGCCAGAACCTCGGGGCCGTGGGCGATGAAGACCTCGACGTGATTCCACACCTCAGCATCGCGTTTCACCTTGCCGTCCTCGTACCCCTGCTCGTCGACGGGCCAGCCGTCGTGGTCGCAGAAGGAGCCCGAGACCGCGTCCCAGGCGTCGGAGGCCCGCTTGATCCCGGCGGTGGCGGAGGCCAGCGCCGGGACGTGCCTCCGCCACGCCAGATGGTCGGTCGCCGCCGACTGCCGATTCTCGGCTGAGGTGGGAGAACTGGGGGAAGCAGACATGATCGATCCTCCGGGCAGCGGCTGGACTAGGCCGACATGCGGGCGTCGGTGTCGAACAGCTCGCGTTCGGCCGGGTGGAGGATGTGCTGCGTGATGAAAGACCGGCCCGCGACCTTCCACAGGCCCCGGCCCTTGGTCAGGGCGGACACCGCCTGGGTCTCGACGCCGGTCAGGCCGAGTAGGGACGCGGCAGCGTCGAGCTGGTCGGGCTCTTGGCGGTAGATGATGCGGGTCGAGCAGTCGGCCAGGAGGCCCTCGGCCAGGACCCGGCCGCGTGAGCCGACGTCGCCCGCCGAGAGCAGGTCTGAGAGCCGGTGGATGACCATGAGGTTCGCGATGCCGAGCCCACGGGAGAGTTTCCATTGGCTCTGCATCCGCTCCAGCAGGCCGACGTGCCTCATCACCCGCCACGCTTCGTCGTAGATCACCCACCGCCGACCGCCGGCGGGGTCGGCGAGGGCGGACTCCATCCACGCACTCGCGCAGGTCATGGCCAACACCAACGCGGTGTCGTCGCCGGAGCCGCCGAGGCGGGAGAGGTCGATGGACAGCATTGGCGAGGTCGGATCGAAGGTGACGGTGCTAGGGGCGTCGAACATGCCGCTCAGGTCGCCGTGCACGAGGCGGCGCAGGGCGTGCGCGAGGTCCTGGGCGGCTGTCCCCAGGTGCCCGGACTGCTGTCCGAGGGCCCGGTCGAGATGCTCGGGGGAGCCGAGGACGTACGCGATCTCGCCGAGCAGCGGCACCGTGCCACGGGCGGCGGCCTCGGCGACGACCAGGTCGAGGGCGAGGTCCAGGGCGGTGTGCTCCATCGGCAGCAGATCCCGCTTCAGGACGGTGCGCGCCAGGCCGGCCAGGAGCAGCAGGCGCCGCTTTCGGACCTCGCTCGCCCAGTCGTCCTCGCTGATGGAGGCGGGCCGGGCCGGCGCGTCGAGCGGGTTCAGCCGTCCCGGGAGACCGGGGCCCAGCGCGATGCTGTAGCCGCCGAGAGCCTGCGCGACACCGGTCCATTCGCCCTTCGGGTCGCACGGGATGTAGATCCGGTAGCCGTGGGCGATCGACCGGGTGGCGATGGACTTTGCCAGCGCGGACTTGCCCATGCCGATGATCCCGGCGAGAACCGCGTTGGGGTTGGTGAAGCCTTCGATCCGGCCGCTGCCGTACAGGGAGAACGGGTCGTAGCAGAAGGCGGCTTCGGCGTGGACGTCACGGCCGATGAAGACGCCCTCCGCCCCCAGGCCGCCCTCGGCGACGAACGGATAGGCCCCGGAGGCGGTGGCGGTGGTCATCCGGTGGGCGGGCAGGCTGAGCTTGCCGCCGCGGGCCGACGCCGGGCCGGGGCGTCCGGACAGCGGGTAGGCCGGCCGCAGCTCCGGGTCGGCGGTCTCCTCGGCGAGGCGCTTGGGCGGCGTTCCGGCGAGGCGGGCCTGGCGGTGGGCGTCGGCGAAGCCGGCTCGGGCAGCCCTCCGCTCGGTGCGCGATGCCTTGTGGGGCACGAACAGGTGGGAGGCGCTGGCGCGGGTACGGGGCATGAACGTTTCTCCAAACTAGGAACGGCGGGTCAGCGGCGGACGAGGCCGGTGAACGGGGCATGCAGGTCGGCCGGCGTCGTACGGCGGCGGACCAAGTGCGCGGTGCGCTGATGGCGCTGACAGATGGTCAGCTCCGGCGCGCCTTCGGGAAGACCGGCCCGGCACGCCTCGCGGTCGGGCACCTCGCCGGAGTTAGTCCGGGGTGCTGCGTGGTAGGCAGCGTGGAGGTGGTCGGCGGCCTGCCAGATCCGCGTTCGGGCGGCACACAGGTGGTCGCCCTCGGCCGGGAGGAGCTGTCCGACGCGCATGGCGTGGGCGTCGAGCAGCCCGTACAGCGAGACGAGATGGGAGTGCAGGGCGTCCAGCTCGACGCGGCTGGTGACGAGCGGGCCGCCGGGAACGTTGAGGGCGCGGTGGAAGTCGAGCGCGGCGGTGGCGAAGGGCACGAAGTCCTGCGCGGTCGGGCTGGGAGTGCGGGACACGGGAGTGCTCTTTCGACAGGGGGAGCGCCGGGGTCACACGGCGAGGGCGAGCGGCAGGGCTGCGGCGGTGAACGCCTCGGCCTGCTGCCAGGTGAGCGGCCGGAGGTCGAGCTGGGCGCCGACGGCGGCGGTCTCAACTACCGCGCACGCGGTGCGCAGCTCCTCCTCGGAGTCGGCCGAGACGGTCAGCAGGCCGGTCAGAGCGACGTCGGCGTGGCCGGCGATGAGCTGCCGCTCGCGCGCCTTGATGTCCTGGTATTCGATCGAGTCCGCCTCAGAGTCGACCTGGCCGCGCCGAGCCCGCTCGGCGGCGTCCGCGATCACGCTGGCCTTCTTGCGCTGGACGTCGCGCAGGGCGGCGTCCAGACCCTTCGGCTCGTACGACAGCGACAGCGTGCGCCGGACTCCGCCGGTGAACAGGAGCTGGTGGAGGAAGCCCGCCGACGTTTCGGTCCTCGGCCAGTTCTCCACCCAGTACGTGGCGTGGACGGCCGAGTCGGTCGCGATGTGGTCCGCCTTCTCCACGACCACCACGGGCCCTCCGCCGGCGGCCTCGGCCTCGGGGCGGCCAGCGGCGGACCAACGGTCCAGCGCCGCGAGCGCCTTGGGGTCGTAGGCGGTGCGGACGACGGCCGCGATCTCACGGGCGGTGAGCCAGCCGCTGGGGTTGAGCCCGGCAGTCCGCGCGGCCTGCTCGAAGGTGGAAGTCAGCTGCGCCAGGACGCTGAAGGATCCGGTCAGACCACCGCCGGCCTGGTTGATCAGCCGACGTGCAGCCTTGGTGTCCAGCGACACCGCGACGTATGCCTCGTGCGGGGCGGCGGCCGGGCCGGCGCTCTGGATCAGTTCGTTGTAGATCGCGCCGGCCATCGGGGTGTCGGGGTGGCCGTGCTCCTCCCAGTAGCGGCGCAGGCTGTCGCCGGAGTCCGGGACGGTGCGCTCGATCACCTGGATGCGGGCGATCTGCCCGGTCCGGGCGAGCGCGGCCAAGGCCCGTCCCCAGCCGCTGACGTTGGTGTGCTGGGTGCCCGGGTCGAGAAGGGCGTAGGCGCGGGAGGACACCTTGACCACAGCGGTCAGCGTGCCGTTGTGCGGGTCGTGGACCGCGCCGTACCGGCCGTCGGGCGCGGTGGCCACGCGCAGGCTGGCGGCGGTGCCGGGCAGATGGAGGAGCCCTTCACGGGTCGACCGGCGCGAGGGGCGGGTGAGCCAGACGAGCTGGCCGCGCATCCGGCGCAGGGCGTACCGGACGACGATCGGGGCCCAGTCCGCCAGGGCACGGCCCCGGTGGCGGACGAAGACGAACAGGGCGATGGCGGCCCACAGAGGGATGAGCGCGAGAGCACCGACCACGCCGCGGGCCAGGATCACGGCGAGAAGGAGAAGGCCGGTGAGGCCGGCGACGAGTAGCTGCGGGGCGGTCAGGCCGAGCAAGACGCCGCGCCTGCTGCGGTGGGGGAACTTCACGGTGGCCGAGGGGACTTCGGCCTGGTGCTTGCCGGACATGGTGGTTCCAGACGGTGGGATCGAACGGAGGGCAGGGTGTGCGGCGCTCTTCTGGAAGACATGACGGAACTCCCTTGGAGGTCGGGTCATGGGGGCGGGCTGTGAAGGGGCAGCCCGCCCCCGGCGGTGATGGGTCAGGGACCCGAGGGCGGCTGGGTGGGGTACACCCAAGTCGTCGGCGTCGGGGAACCGGCGGCCGGCGGCGACGCAACCGGGGTAGCAGTCTCCGAGAACCCGGGGGCGACGGACGGCAGGAAGGTCATGCTGCCGCCCGGAACCGACGTACTGACGGGCATACCGGAAGGAACGGCCGGGCCCTGGACTTCGTCGGCGGAACTGGCTGCTTCGTTTCCGCCGGGCCGGGTGATGAGCGGCGGGATGCCGGGTCGCTGGATCAGGGCCCGGCCCTTGTCGCCAGAGGCGTTCGGGTCTTCGCCGTACCGGAAGTGGGTCTGGGGCTTGGTCGGGCCGGCGTCGATGCCTTGCTTCCTGAGGTCGCCGCCGGCGGGGTTGATGCCCGAGGCGACACCGTCGGCACCCGCGCCGGGAACCTGGCTCGGTCCCTGGGGAACGGGGGTTCCGGTGCCGACCCGCATCGCCAGGCTGCCAGCGGTCTTTGCTGCCCCGGCGGCAATGGCCATGCCGGCGACGCTGGTGCGGTGCAGGTCGTCGTGGCCGCTGCCGTCGCTCGCCCAGTGGATGAACCTGTATGTGGCGTAGGGGGAAAGGAGGACCAGGACCATCACGACGATGCCGGCCATCGCGTCGGACAGGGCCGACAGTCCGTCGTTCGCGTCGCTCTTGCCCATGGCGGAGACGCCGATCAGGAAGACCACGGTCATCAGGAGCTTCGACACGACCAGGGTGGCGGTGGCCTCGATCCAGCCGCGCCGCCAGCGCTTTGCGACTTCCCAGCCGCCGCCGGCGCCGGCGAAGACGGCGAGGGAGACCATGACCAGGACGCCGACCTTCCGGGCGACCATGACGCCCCAGTAAAGGAAGGAGCCGATCGAGCACCCCAGGGCGACCAGGGCAGGAACGCCCCAGCCCAGGCCGTACATCGCCCCCAACTCATTGATCTTCACGACGCGGCGGATCGCGTCGTCGACCGATGTGTTGGCCGCTTGGAACAGACCGTCGGACAGGGCGTCGACCACGGTGATGGCGACGGTGGTGAAGGCGACGGCGCAGAAGCTGAACAGGACGCCGGTCATGGTGCCGATCGCGGACTGGGCCAGGGCTCGCTCGTCGCGCCGCCAGGCCGCAAGCATGAGCTGGATGCAGAACGTACCGACAGTCAGCGCGAGCCCGATGGGAAGCAGCAGCTCGTAATTGTCCCGGAACCAGACGGCGTTGAGATCGATCGCAGTCGTCTCATTGACGGCCTTGGTAGCCAGGTCCGCCGCACTGGCCGCCAGCTCTCCTGCCGACTTCGCGATCCACGCGCCGATGCCGTCGGTGACGGCCCCAGCCGGATTGGTGGCGAAGTCGATGGCGGTGCACACCTTGTCCATCATGGGAATCCCACAGACGTCCATGGCGGTACCTCCTTTCGTGAACGGGGGTCAGGGCGCGACGGACGGCATGACGCCCGCCAGGGTGCAGGGCTTGTTGGGGCGGCACTGGACCGCGAGGGTGGCGGAGCGGCTCTCCGCACCGCCCGGCGAGCCCTTCCAGGCGATCGTCTGCTTGCCGGAGACCGTGACGGCGTAGATGTACGCCTGGGTGATCGCGCCCGGGTCCTCCTGAAGGGCCCGGGTGAACGCGTCCGGGAAGTGCCCCTCGTTCACCGTGGCGGTGGCGAACTGGCCGTTGGCGGCCATCTCCTTCCACAGCACCCGTGAGGGGATACCCCTGTCGACCGAGGCCGCGTCGGCATACTTGGCCTCGCCTGTCAGCCATGCGTGCAGAGCACGCCGCAGTTCGGCCTGTGAGTACGCGCGGGTGTCGTATGACCACAGAGCTGCCGCGGCTGCCTTCCCGAACGCGATCGGGTCGGTGGTCCTCAGAGGAACCGGCAGGGCACGAGGACGGGTGAACACCATGGGCGGCCCGGACGACGAGACGGCCGTGGAGGAAGACGGGGAAGAACTCGGATGCACAGCCGGGGCCTTGACAGCGATCCTGCCATCGCGGGTGAAGTAGGCGGCCAGGCCGGCGAGGGCGACGAGCACCGCCAGGACGACAGTGCCGAGCAACACCCGGCGGCGCACGTGAGATGCGCCGCCGGGGTGCGAGGAGCGGGAAGGCATCAGTGGACCTGCGTCCCGAGTGTGCTGAAGAACGCGACCACGCCATTCGCTGCGCCGAGCAGGAGGGCTGCGCCGGCGGACACCAGGACGCCCTTCTTCCCGTTCGCCTCGGCCTGGTGGCCGCCGGAGTGGTGGCCCCAGGCCCACACGCCCGCGCTGACGGCAAGCGCGCCGACCACGGCGACGAGGCCGAAGAGGTTGATGGAGCCCATCACCTGCTTGAGGACGTTCAGACCCGGCAGCCCGCCCTCGTTCGGCTTGATCCCGGGATCGTAAGCGAGCTGTATGACCTGGTCGGCGAGATACATGAGGAACTCCAGTTCGATTCGAGGCGCGCCGAAGCCCGTGGGGATGGAGCGGCGGTGCGAGAGGGGGGAGGAAGGAGGAAAGGAGGAGGAAGGAGAGAGGGGGAGAAGCGCCGGTCAGACGACTCGGCGGACCGTGAGGATCTCCGGTTTCCAGGAGGCGACGGTCGTGAGGCGGACCACGTCGCCGGTGCGCGGGGCGTGCACGATCAGGCCCTGCCCGATGGCCATGCCGACGTGCTCGGGCGAGACGGTTGTGCCCTCGGTGAAGATCAGGTCACCCGGCCGAAGGGCGTCGGCCGAGACCGGCTTGCCTTCCTTGACCTGCGTGTACGTCGTCCGCGTCAGGGTGACCCCTGCGGCCTTGTACGCCTGCTGCATCAAGGAGGAGCAGTCGCACCGGCGCATCGCCGTGTCGCCGTGGGAGTCGGTGCAGGTACCGCCCCACTGGTACGGCGTGCCGAGCTGGCCGAGCGCCCACCGGATCGCCGTCTGGACTTCTCGCGGCGCAGTGGCGGGGAGGCTGTACTCCTTCGGCAGCGCGCCGGCCGGGATGGTGCCGAAATCGGTCCCGTCCCCTCCGGCAGTGCAGCCGCCCGCGGTGCCGGGCGAGGGACCGTCGGCGCCGGACGGTGCCGGGTCCGGCGACGCGGCACCGTCACCGGCCTTCGGCAGCAGGGACTCGATGGCCTTCTGCAGCGCCGTGGCCAGCGGCTCCCACTTGGCGTATGCCTCCGGGAAGCCCGACCGCTGCACCGCCTGGGCGGCCTGGGTGATGGACAGGGACTCCCAGCCAGAGACCTTCTTGAGCCCCTCGTAGAACTTGGTGCTGGCGTGCACCGGGTCGAGGATCTCGTTCGCCGTGCCCCAGCCCATCGACGGCCGCTGCTGGAACAGCCCCAAGCTGTCGCGGTCACCCCAGGTCAGGTTCCGTAGGCCGCTCTCCTGCAGGGCGGTCGCCAGGGCAACGATCTGCCCCCGGGCAGGGACGTTCATTGCGACGCCAGTGGCCTGGATCGTCTTGGCGAAAGGCACCTGCTCGGCCGGACTGTTCAGCCCCGGCACGGAGAGCGACCCCTTGTCGCCCCCCTCCAGGATGGCTTTCACCTGGTCGGCGACTGCTGCGGTATCCACAGACTGCGCAACGCTGGTCGGGCAGGAGGCCGAAGCGGTCCCGGCGCCGAAGGCGAGGACCGGCACGACCAGCAGCATCGAGCCGGCCGTGAACAGACCGACGACGCCCTTGGTGGTCCTCTTCATCGCCGCCGCCGTTCAGTGGGGCGGGGCCTGCCAAGCGACAGCGTCGGATCGGGGCGCGGAGGTATCAGGACATGCTGCATCGCAGCGGCTCCTCGGCGTTCGTAGGAGGCGCGGTGCCGACTTCTCATGCATAGCCGCCGGCGCCGCGCCGATGTGCATCCGCCGCTTAGGCGGGCCCGGGGTCAGGGGAGTTGGTAGCTCCCGGACACCGGTCTCAGGTCACGCGCGGCAGCCAGCCGCGCTCGTAATCTCAGGCAGAACATCGGGGCTCCTGGCGGCAGAGGAATCGTAGGGAGGAACGTGTTTCCTGTGCTGCTCGGTTGGGCCGGGTAACACGGATAGACACAGGCCAACGGGGTGGAGCGAGGCTCTGGCCCGGGCGACACGGCGAGACAGTAGATGGCGATTCCGGCCACACCAAACGACCCCCAGCACCAGCCCCGAGCCACGGCCCGGCCCGCTAGGTCCGGCCGGAAACCACAGCTAACCTCCGGCACGACCCTGACCGAGACGAGCGCCGTTGAGCGCTGCCTGGCACGGGCCCAAGACCCTCTACGCCCACGAAGAGAGGCCCTCTCCATGAGCTACACGCTGCACCGAGGCGACGCCCTGACCGTCCTGAAGTCCCTCCCGGACGAGAGCGTCAATGCCGTGATCACCGACCCGCCGTACAACTCCGGCGGTCGTACGAGCTCGGAGCGCACCGGACGCACCGCGCGGGCCAAGTACGTCACCAGCAACAGCGCCCACGACCTCGCCAACTTCCCCGGCGAGAACCGCGACCAGCGCTCCTACCGCTCCTGGCTGACCGAGCTGCTCACCGAGGCGTACCGGGCCTCGACCGAGCACGCGGTGGCCATGGTCTTCTCCGACTGGCGCCAGGAACCGACCACGACCGACGCCCTGCAGATGGCCGGCTGGACCTGGAACGGCACCATCCCGTGGATCAAGCCCGCCAGCCGCCCCCGCAAGGGCGGGCCGAAGCAGGACTCCGAGTTCATCGTCTGGGGCGTCAAGGGATCCCTAGACAACACCCGCGATCTCTACCTGCCCGGCCACTACATCGCCTCCCAGCCCCGCAAGGACCGGGTCCACATCACTCAGAAGCCCGTCGAGATCATGCAGCAGCTCGTCCAGATCTGTCCCGAAGGCGGCACCGTCCTCGACCCCTTCACCGGCAGCGGGTCCACGGGCGTCGCCGCCCTCCGAGAAGGCCGGAACTTCATCGGCGTCGAACTGTCCCCGCACTACGCCGACGTCGCCGAACAGCGCCTGCGCACCGAACTGGAACAGGACGACCTCGCCCTGGCCGGACCGGAGAACTGATCATGAGGACGAAGAACCCGTGGCCGCCGAGCCGTAGACGTCGAAGGGCGGCTGGAACATCGAGAAACCGATGCTCCAGCCGTCCTTCCGCTTGTGTCAGGCCGCCTCGAACGCCCGCCGGATCAACGGCGCAGCCTTCTCCAGGTCTGCCGCCGAGGCGAGACGCACCTCCAAGTCCCCCGTCCCGAGGTGCCCGACACCGCGCATGTCGCGGGTGAAGCCCTCCTCCAGCACGACCGTGTCTGGGGCGAGTCTGAGATAGACCAGGATCACCTGGCGCTTCGGACGGAAGAGCACGGACGCCACGTTCACCAGCCGTCGGTAGGCGATGTAGTGCCGCAGCGGAGCCACCTCGACCTCGCCCCACGCCGTGAGCGCCTCGTCCAGCTCGGCGTACAGATCCCGCAGGGACTTCGGGACAAGACCGACGCTCGCCGGAGGAGGAGCCACCGGTACCGCCGGCGCGGTTCCGACCACCGCGTCCCGCTCACGGCTCCGCCGGGACATCGTGCTCGACATGCTGGGCGAGGAGTCCACGAGCAGCAGACTCAGCAGGCCGCCCTCGAAAATGCGGTAGCGCACCAGGTCGATCCGCTCGGGCAGCCGCTGCACGGCCACCCGGTCGTGATGGGAGAAGCCAGCCGCGATGCAGACCATCCGGGGACGCCGCCAGTCGACGGACTCGGCGGCCTCCGCGCCCAGCACCTTCCGGACGAGCGCCTCGAACTCGTCGTGCGCCGACTCCAGCCACGACATGTACGAGACTGCCTGCGACAGCACCCCGCTGTCGGATCCCTTCTTGAACTCGATCACCACCGGGCTGCCGTTCTCGTCCAGCCCGAGGGTGTCGATCCGCCCCCGGTGCCATGGCCCGGTCGCGTACTCCGACGCCAGGAACCGGATGCCGAGCATCTGCTCCAGACCGGCCTCGACCCGCCGCTGCAGCTCGACCTCCAGCGCTACCGTCGACCCGGACAGCTCGACATCCCGCCCGCGCGCGTCTTGCCGGAACAGCATCAGCTCGGCCACCAGCGCCCCCTCCTTGTGTTCTCCGCACGAAGATCAATCGACCGAGAGCTCGGGGTATTCCGCCTGGGCACCGAAACGGCGGGTCGTTCAGCCGCGTGGTCTGCCACATCGTCGATGAGAACGGGGCGGCCGGAGGGCGGTGGGCTGCAGGGATGCCTGATTAGTCACGATTCGACGCGATCAAATGCGTCTTGGACGGCGGATGCACCTGATGGGCCCGCCGGCCGCACCTTCGTCCACCCCAGAGAGGCGAAAGCAGATGGGGCGCAAGGTATGCACGGTGACTACGAGCCCTCACACCGCGACGCTGAGGTGCCGTGCTCTGGTGAGTGCGACGTAGAGCGCGCGGTGGGCCTCGTCGTCGGAGTCGAGACCCTTGCGGAGCGCGGCCGCGTCAGAGAGTTCCAGCCTCACCCCGACTTTGTTCCATTCCCTACCCTTCGACTGATGGCAGGTCAGACCGGGAACCAGTCCTTCGTGCGAAACCTCCAGGCGCATGCGTAGATGGTCGAGAGCCTTGCGGGGTGTCCGTTTGTGCCTTTCCGACGGCTCGATGTGCGCTTTGGTGACCACGGTACTTGCCAAGGTGGTCCAGATCTCAGCCAGGTCGTCCCGGCTCGAAAGGCGTTGGAGTGTGCTCTGCAGGGCCGGACGCAGTTCCTCGAACCCCGCGGTCTCCTCGATGCGCAGGTATCGGCAGAACTCCAGGAATTGTGTACGCCGCTTGAGCAGTTTGCCCCAGCGCCGCCACTGCGCCCCCCCCGCGGACGTGGCGGAAGCGCCGACAGAGGTGTCGACGGGTGCGATGGGCTCGAAGGACGCTGAGACGGGCTATGCCTCGCTGGTGGGGTCCTGGCGCTGCTGCCCCACTGGCAGGGGGCGAGTCCTCCGACGGGGCCCCTGTTGCTCGGAGCCGGGTGCCAGGCCCTTGATCGCTTTCTCGGTCTTGGTGATCGCGTCCTCGATCTTGGCCAGCTTGTCTTCCACCTTCTTGGTGGGGCGCTCTGCGATGAGCGACCACTTCACCGCGTCGAGGTCGACGGTGTACTGCGCCGTCTCCACTTGCCCCGCGGGGCCGTTCGCGTTCACCGTGAAGGTGTAACGACGGGGCAGGCTGGAGTTCTGGAAGCGCTCCTCGCTGTCGAAGAGGAACGTGAGCCGGCGGCGCGGCGGGAGCATGGGGATGGGCTGGCCCAGAACCTCCTGGAGCACCTGGGTGAGGTCCGGCTGGCCCGGTTCGGGAGCCCACCCAGACTCCAGGGGCGGGTCGCAGGAGATGCGGACGTCGCGGGCGACGGTTGGGCCGGTGTTTTCGACGACCAGCAGCATTGGCCCGTAGGGGTCGGGCTGGATGTCGACGATGACGTACGGCTCGTTCTGCTCCCGGTGAATGCGCTTCTGAAGTGCCAGTTGGCTGTGGGCAGCCTTCCTGGCGATGGACGCCTGCCAGAGGGCGATGACGGAAGCGACGAGCGCCGCGACGGCGGCGACGATGACCGCCCACTGGTCGGTGGTGAATGCTCTGAGCTGGTCCATGACCTGACGCTACCGGCGAGGTCGGACACTCAATGTTGCTGGCCCCGAGGTTAGGGCCCGCAGGACGCCGCGACGGCCGCTTCCGTGCTTCTCGTTCAGCTCCGGCACAATGCCGACGCCCTCCAGGAGCTCACGCGCGGTCGGCCGGACCGTCGAGCGCGGCTAGGGCCTGTTGTGAAAGTCCTGGTCGCGTGAGGTCTGGCGTCCGTGGGGGCGTCGTTGTCAGTGGTGCTGTGCATGATCGGCGCATCAGCTTTTCGCGGAGGTAGGGAAGTGCCATGCCGATCACAAACCAGCAGGTAGCGGGACACGCGTTCCTGCGGCAGATGTATGACGACTCGTACTTCCCTGATCACGTGGTCGACCAGGGGAAGGCGATCTTGCTGGGGCTGTGCGAGCGCATCGAGGCAGAGCGGCCGTCGGACCTGGAGAGTTTGTATGCACTCACCCAGGCTGCGACGGAGGAGTTCAATCTGTTGGACAGCGAGTTCGTGGTGGCCGGGAGTGAGATCGAGACGGTGGCGCGGGAGTGGATCTGTGACGAGTTCTGCTTCGTCGCGTCGGCATACGGGTTCGCGGAAGCGGATGCGGAGGAGCTGACCGCCGGCCGGGACTGGTGAACCAGGACGGGAGGGCGGCCACCTCCGTTCAAAGCCATTCGTTGAGAGCTGCGATCAGCACGGTCGCCTCGTAGCGGACGGCGAGCTTGTCGTACCGGGTGGCGACCGCGCGGTGTCTCTTGAGTCGGTTGATCCCGCGCTCGACCGCATGGCGTTGGCGGTAGTCGGCCGGGTTGAAGCGCGGTGGTCGGCCGCCGCGGGAGCCGAGCTTCCGGCGGTTGCGGGCCTGGTCGGCCTTGTCGGGGATGGTGCAGCGGATCCCGCGTCGGCGTAGGTAGGCGCGGTTTCTGCGGGAGGCGTACGCCTTGTCGGCCCGTACGCGGTCGGGGCGGACGTGTGGCCGGCCCGATGCGGGGAACGCGGACCTTCTCCAGCACGGGCTCGAACTGCGGCGAGTCTCCGCGCTGTCCTGCCGTGACCACGATCGACATGGGCTTCTGACCCTGTTCGACGGCCAGGTGCAGCTTCGTGGTGAACCCTCCGCGCGACCGTCCCAGCCCGTGATCATGGGGCTCGGTGAAGATGCCGCCTGGTGGCTCCTTCTGCAGGTTGCCCTGCTTGCGGGCCCCGGCCGCGTGCTGGTGGGCGCGGCGGACCGTGGAGTCGACGCTCAGGTCCCAGACGATCGCGCCCTTCGCGTCGGCCAGAGACTGGAGCCGGGTGAGGATCCGCTGCCAGGTGCCGTTCCGCTGCCACCGGCGGAACAGGTCGTAGACCCGGTTCCACGGCCCGTACTCGACGGGCACGTCCCGCCGCGGAACTCCGGTCCAGACCCGGAACCGTATGCCGTCGATCAGCTGCCGCCGAGGCCCAGACGGGTGGCCGCCCCGCCCTGGCACCCTTCGGCAACAGCGGTTCCAGCACCGCCCACTGCTCGTCCGTGAGATCTCCCCGACCCATGAACCGTGATCATCCACAGTCCAAGACCCACTTTCGACACACGGCCTAGGTCGAACGGTCCGCCCTGGCCGGGCCCGGCCAACCGGTGAATCTGGCCAAAGACATCCAGCAGATCGTCGCAACCGACCGGCGACGTCCGCAGGAGGTCGCCGGCGGGCTGCGGTCCGTCGCGCAGGGCCGGGACGGACGGGGTCTGAGGTGAAGTGGTAATTCGGTGTGGGTGTCGGGTGGTTGATGGATTATGAGGGGATGACCAACTCTTTGTTCGCCGCCTCGGCGGCGGATCTGACGATCGATCGCATCCGTGCCCTCGCCGCGCGTCCGGACCAGGTGGAGAGTCTGACGCTGGAGTTCAAGCAGCAGTACTCCAAGAGTCTGGTGACGACCATTGCGGCGATGGCCAACACCTACGGCGGCATGATCCTGGTGGGCATCGCTGACAAGGCGGAGCCGGGCATCGAGCGCGTCGTCGGCGTTGATGCCCAAGAGACGATCGACAAGATTGCCAGCAGCTGCCGCGAGAAGTTCGACCCGCCCTGGGAGCCGACTGTCATTCCTATCCCGTTCGACGACGACTCCGGGCTCAGTGTGGTGGCCATCCGGGTGGACCCCAACGTCGCTCCACGGCCTTTGCTGATAGATCTGAAGGCGCCGATCCGGCTGAGCGGACAGAACTCCACCGCCGACCGCGCCCGGCTCCTCCAGCTCGCCCGTGAGGAGCCTTCCGCGGGTGTGCTGCCCATGGGCCAGAACGTCATGGCCCCGAACCTGAGCCGGGACACCAAGGGGGACCCCGCGGAGGACTTCATCCTGCGCACGGGCATCAACCTCCCGATGGGTGAGGCCGGCGCCTGGCGCCCGCTGTCCGAGCGGTCCATCAACGCTCTTGCCCAGGCTCTGAACGACTCCGCGCTTCCCAGCGCCCTGCTCAACCTTGAGCAGGGGGCACTCGACCAGTTCATGGGCTTCCAGCCGCTTGGACACAACAGGTCACGGACGGCCCGGCTGGTGTGGCAGGCGGTCAGCAGCACCCTGGTGCGGCATCCTCTCGAGGCCGTTGTGACGGTCAAGCTGCCCGAGGTCTACGGCTCTGCCTCCACGGCTCTGATGGCGACCGTCACCATCGACGTCATCTCCCGGCTCCGGCAGTACGCCAACACTTTCGAGAAAGGGGGCCTGCCCGGCGAGGAATACCGGTATCCGGTGCCGAACCTGGCGATCCTGTTCGACGGCCTCCTCCAGACCGTTGCCGACCTCAAAGTCGTCACGGAGATCGCCCGTATCACGGACATCGACGCTGCCCTGGTGGCTCAGCCGCGCGAGCTTCACCTCGTCGCTGGCCGGCAGGTCAAGAACCTTCTCCACCCTGGCGGGCTGAAGGAGATCCCGGATGCCGGCGCATCGGCCGGCGGCGTCTTCCGCGCCAACCCCGCCCTGGATCTGCGCGTCGCCGTCGAGCGCCAGGAGCAGGTGGACGACTGGCTCCGGCAGCTTGGCCTGGACGCCGGTTTGACCGGTATGGAGGCCCTGGTCGAGGAGTACCGGGCCAAGGCTGCCCCGAATGCGTAGGCGGCCGTTGGACGCGAAACGCCTGGCCCCTGGTAGTTCCGATATTGGGACCAGGCGTTTGTCTGAGCGATACCGAGCGGGTCCGACAGCTGACGCACTGGATTCATGACAGGCATGAGCCCGGACAGGTGTTCGATTTCTGGACGGTGTTTGTCCGTCGGAGCCTTCTCTCTGATCGCAGACGGGCGCGGCGCCACGAAGCAGGTGAGGTGGTCTAGTGGCCTGAGCCGGAGATTCTCGGTAGATCTCCGCTTTGAAGGAACGACCCCTGGCCTACGCCAGCGACGTCGAGCCAGAATGCGCCGGCCCAAAGCAAGGGTGGCTCCCAAGGGGAGAACCACCGAGGAACTTTCGACTCGGGATACTAGTGGATCTTCTGCTGCTCCAGCCATTTGAAGACGTCAGCCCTCTTGTACAGGACTTTGGCGTTCTTACCTCGGCCGAGCTTGTACCCCTTCAAGCCCAGTTTCGACGCCTCCCTGTAGACCCAGCTCGTTGACATGCTGAGCATCACGGCGACCTCGGAAGTTTCCATGAGGACGGGATCGACGGGTTGGCGCCGTCGCGGTCGGACGGTTTCGGAGGGTTGCGGTTCCATGGGTGAGACGGCTCCTTCGAGGCTGGGCTGAGGGTGATTGCAGTGCCGAGTCGAGCTCCGCTCTGGCCGGATTCCGAGGTCCTCGGCGGCCGCCCTGTGTCACTACCAAGAGTCACCGGGCGGGCTATGGCCATGGTCGTGAGAAGTGCCGGTTTCGCTGGCCCGGGATTCGCTGCTAAGTCGTCGCGCCGTTTCGAGGGTTCTTGCGGTGACGAGTCCTCGTGCACGCGCGGATCGGGCGTCGCCGCTCTGCGAGAGTGACGGTGATCACGAGGGCTCTTGAGCGCGTGCTGCGTAGGCTTGTGGGGTCGTCGCGGTGGAGCCGGGGAGAGTGGGCGAAGTTCCCCGGCATTGCGTGATGATGCGTCAGGAAAGTCAGCAAGTGGTCAGCATGAGTCCTGAAAAACCTGGGGAAAGCTGCCCGAACTTGCGACTCGTTGTAAGGTGTGGAAACAGCCCTTGACCTGCAAAAACGCAGGCAGGGAGCCTATGTCCAGGAGTACCTCAGTGATACGCACAATGTTCAAGTCCAAGATCCACCGGGCGACCGTGACCCAGGCGGACCTGCACTACGTGGGGTCGGTCACCGTCGACGCGGATCTGATGGAGGCGGCTGACCTGCTGCCGGGCGAGTTGGTGCACATCGTCGACATCGACAACGGGGCGCGCCTGGAGACGTATGTCATCGAGGGGGAGCGCGGGTCCGGTGTCATCGGGATCAACGGGGCGGCGGCGCACCTGGTGCACCCGGGGGACCTGGTGATCCTCATCAGTTACGCGCAGGTGGACGACGCGGAGGCGCGGACGTTCGTGCCGAGTGTCGTGCACGTCGACGCGGAGAACCGCATCGTGGAGCTGGGGGCCGACGCGTCCGCGCCGGTTCCCGGGAGTGACACGGTGCGCGCCCCGCACGCCGTGCCCGGTGCGGGGGCGGTGCCCGCCGCCGTGCCGGTGCAGGTCTGAGCCGAGGGAGAGCTCCGCGTGGCAGCAGGGCTGAGGATGCGTGACGACCGGGCGAACGGGCGTCTGGAGGCGTTCGAGGGCGAGACCTTCGTGGGCGTCATCGTCTACTTCGTGCTCGACACGGAGCCCCACGCCCTGGTGGCCGTCCACACCGTCGTCGAGGACGGGCACGAGGGGAAGGGGATCGCCGGGGCGCTGGTGCGCGAGTTCTACGGGATCGCCGCCGGGGAGGGCGTGCCCGTCGTGCCCCTGTGCCCGTACGCAGCCAAGTGGGCCGAGCGGCATCCCGACGAGGCGCCCGTGCCTGCGGCGGACGTGGTCCGCGCGGCGAAGCTCCAGCTCAAGGCCACCCCGGGGCTGTGGTGAGCCGGTCAGGCCTCCGGGCCTGACCCGCCGGGTGCGCGGCGCCCGCACGGACGGTTCCCGAGGCGTGGTGCCCGATCGGATGGTCCCCGAGGCGTGGGACCCGAACGGTCGGGCTCCGAGGTGTGGGACCGAACGGCCGGCCTCCGGGGCTGCACCCGAACGGCCGGGCGCCGAGGCGTAGGGCCGAACGGACGGTCCCCGGCGTGTGGACCCCGAGCGGCGGGATCCGGCGGGCGGGGGTGCGTTCGGCGGGCCACTCTGGGAGGGGGACCCGTCGAGCGAGAGGTCCGTGATGACGCACCCGCCGTACCCCGATCCGCTGCCGCCTTCGCCGATCCCGCAGCCGGTGCCGCCGCCGGTGCCGCCGCCGAACCCGGTGCCGGTGCCGCCGGACCCCGCGCCGACGCCGCCGCCGCAGCCGGGCGGGCCCGTACCGGAGCCGGAGCCTCAGCCGCAGCCGGGGCCGGCGGGGAGGGGGCGGGCGTCAACAGGGGGCTGACGCTGGGGGCTTGGGGTTGGGCGAAGGCCTTGTCACGGAGTGTGTGCCACCCCTAACTTGGACGGCTGCTGCTGTGTTCAAGGGGGGCCCATGGCCGTACGCGGACGTCATCGCCGCCACCAGCCGAGCCGGATCAACCGTGCTTCGCTCACCGTGACCGCGGGAGGCGCCGGGATGGCGCTGCCGCTCATCGGGGCGGGTGCGGTGCAGGCGGCGTCGCTCGACGTGTGGGAGAAGGTCGCGGCCTGCGAGTCCTCCTCCAACTGGCGCATCAACACGGGGAACGGCTACTTCGGCGGGCTCCAGTTCAGCCAGTCCACGTGGGAGCGGTACGGCGGCACGCACTACGCGCCGCGAGCCGACCTCGCCTCCAAGGACCAGCAGATCGCCGTCGCCGAACGCGTGCTCAAGGGCCAGGGGCCCGGCGCCTGGCCGTCCTGCGGTCCGAACGCGGGTCTGACCCGAGGCGGGCAGGCGCCCGACGTCACGCCCGGGCGGGGGGCGGAAGGGAAGCCGTCCCGCGCCGGGAACGCGCCCCGGACCGCCTCGCTGCCCGGGCAGCGCGCGTTACCCGAGCGGCCCGCGAGGAACGTCGGCCCCACCGCCGTGCCGACCGTCCGCGAGATGTACACCGTGACACCCGGTGACTCGCTGTCGGCCATCGCCCGCGACGAACACGTCCAGGGCGGCTGGAAGGGCCTCTACGAGACGAACAGGTCGGTCGTCGGCGACGACCCCGACCTCATCCACCCGGGCCAGCGCCTCACCCTCCGCATCGCCGCGCCCAGGAAGGCGGACGGGGCGAAGACGGCCCCGGCCGCGAAGGCCGCCGCACCGGCGAGGACCGCGGCCCCCGCGAAGACCGCGGCCCCGGCGAAGACCACCGGCAAGACCTCCCGGCCCGCCACGACCATGCCACCCGCCACGACCATGCCACCCGCCGCGACCACGCCACCGGCCGGGACCGCCCAGCCGGCCGGGGCGACACGCCCCGGGACCAGGCCGGCCAAGCCGCCCGTCACGCGGCCCACCGCCCCGCGCCCCGCGCCGGCCGCCTCGACGAAGCCCGCCCCGAAGCCGGTGCACAAGCCGGTGCCGAAACCGGCGGTCAAGCCGGTCTCGAAGCCGGCGGCGGCCAAGCCGGCGGCGAAGAAGCCCGCCCCGAAGCAGACCCCCAGGCCCCGGCCCGCCGCCGCGCCCGAGGAGGACCGCTACTCGGCCCCCGTGTCCGCGGGCATCGGCACGCGGTACGGCAAGCCCGGCAGTTCCTGGTCCAGCGGCTACCACACCGGCGTGGACTTCCCCGTGCCCACCGGGACCTCGGTCAAGGCCGTGGCGGGCGGGCGGATCGTCTCCGCCGGGTGGGCCGGGGCGTACGGCTACCAGATCGTCCTGAGACACGACGACGGCCGCTACAGCCAGTACGCGCACCTGTCCGCGCTCAGTGTCCGCGAAGGCCAACGGGTGAGCGCCGGTCAGCGCATCGCGCGCTCAGGATCGACCGGCAACAGCACGGGACCGCATCTCCACTTCGAGGTGCGGACGGGTCCCGGGTACGGGTCCGACATCGACCCGCTGGCCTACCTCAGGGCCCGGGGCGTCACCCTCTGACTCCCGGGCGACCCGCTCGCGGCCGAGCGCCGGATCCCGGGCACCCGTGTCCCGGGCCGGGGCCCCGGACGACGGACGGGGCGCCGGGGACGGCCCGGACGGCGCGTCCGGGGCGGCCGTCATCCGGTCCAGCATGAGCTGGACGAGCCCGCCCGCGGCCACCGCGCCGCAGATCAGGGCGGCGACGGTGCCGGCCGTGCCGTAGCGGAAGCTCTCGCCGAAGAGGGTGAGGCCCACGGCCGCGGCGACCACCGGATTGACCACGGTGACGGTGGCCAGCGGGGCGGCGAGTCCGGCGCCCCGGTACGAGGCCTGGGAGAGGAGCAGGCCGGTCACGGCGAGGGCCGAGAGGACGAGGAGGGCCGTCCACTCGGCGAGCGGCGAGCCGGGCGTCCACTCCTCGGCGACCGCCTTGGTGAAGACCGAGGCGATGCCGAAGGAGACGCCGGCCGCGGCGGCCAGGGCGATGCTGCGCAGCACCGACCGGCCCACCAGGCGGGCCACCGTGAACAGGACCGCGACCGCGCCGAACGTCGCGGCCGCGAGCAGCCAGCGTTCGTCGTCGGCCAGGGACTGCGCCTCGGCGCCGCTGGTCAGGCTCAGCAGTCCGGCGAGGCCCGCGGTGGCCATGACGGCCCCGCGCCAGGCCCGCCGTCCGGCCCGGCGGCCGACGAAGAGGGCCGCCAGGGGCAGCGCGAACACGATGGTGAGCGCGCCGAGCGGCTGGACCAGGCTGAGCGGCCCGTAGGCGAGGGCGGCGACGTGCAGCGCCGCGCCGACGCCGTTGAGCAGGACGGACCCCCACCAGGCGGGACTCCGCAGCGGTGCGTAGCCCCGGCCCGTGGTGGAGGCCGCGACCCGCTCCTGCACGATCGCCGCGGACGCGTAGGCGACCGCCGAGACCAGGGCCAGGAGGACGGACAGCATGAGAGGACTCATACCTTCCACGATCTCTCTTCCCGGCCGATCGCGTCGTCGTACCAGGGGACGTCTTCGCACGTACCACCGGCGCAGTACACGCGGCCCGCGTACGACTCGGGATGTACGCCTTCGCAGGTCGGACCGGGTGGAAAGCCGCTTTCCGGTCCTCTTGTCGATCATGTGGGCGACAGGGAAGCCGGTGTGCGGAAGTTCCCCGGCTACGGTGGGCGGCGAGCCCCGGGCAGGGGCTCCGTCCGCGCGGCAGGGCCCGGGCGGAACGCACGGCGACGGACCGGGGGCAGACGCGTGGATCTCGCGGAGAGCGGAGCGGTGGGCGGCTTCTTCGCCCTGCGGACCACCCCGCCGGAGAGCGGCGGGGCACACCGCCCGCTCGCGCGGTTGTACGCGGGGGAGGACGGGCCCCTCACCGCGCGCGTGGACCGGGTCGCCGCCCGGCTCGGCGGCCCCGAGCGGCGCGTCGCGGCCTCGATCGCCCACCTCGGACTCGCCGCCCGCCTCTGGTCGACCGCCCTCGGGCCGGCCGCGCTGTCCGGGCGCTTCCCCGACCTGGCCCCCGGCGAGCTGCACTGGGACGGGGCCCTCACCTCGCCCGACGACCTGTGGTGGTCCGGCTCCGCGACCCGTCCCGCCACCGTGGACGATCTCGCCGCCGTGGTCCTGGAGTCCCACCTGGTCCCGCTGCACGCGGCGCTGCGGCGCGACGGCGGCATCTCGCCCCGGCTGCTGTGGGGCAACGCGGGCTCGGCGCTCGCCGGCGCGCTGCGGGAGCTGACCCGGTGGGCGGCCGCCCGCCGGCGGCCGGAGGCGGCGGAGCGGGCCGCGGAGCTCGTCTCGGGCCTCCTCGCCCACCCCGACCTCGCCGGCACGGTCCGCGGGCCGCGACTGCGCCGTGCCAGCTGCTGCCTGTACTACCGCTGCGCCGGGGGCGGCCTGTGCGGCGACTGTGTCTTCGACCACGCTCCCCGTACGGGTTTGGAGGGGCGGCCCCCCGCTCCGTAAAGTTGCTTCTTCGAAAGCCCCGCGAACGGCGACGTACGAGCGAACGAGGAACCCGAAGGCCATGACGGTGACCGAAGAAACCCAGGACTACGGGCCGGGCGTCGACCCCGAGCGCCTGGCCGTCTGCCTGAGCGTCCTCGACGAGCTCGACAAGCTCGACGTCGACCACCCGGACGCCATCCTCGTCCGGCGCGCCACGGCCGGGATCTACCGGACCGTGAAGCAGCGCCGCCGCCAGGACCGCCGGGCGGCCAAGACCGCCAACGACAAGGCGGTCACCGAGGCCACCGCCACCGGCTCCGCGCAGCGCATCGACGACGAGACCGAGGGCATCCTGCCCAGCTCCGTCACCGAGGAGGGGCGGATCGCCGGCATACTCCAGCGCCCCCGCTCCTGCTACGTCTGCAAGACGCGGTTCGTCGAGGTCGACTACTTCTACCACCAGCTGTGCCAGAAGTGCGCCGCCGAGAACCGGGCCAAGCGGGACGCCCGCGCGGACCTCACGGGCAAGCGGGCGCTGCTCACCGGCGGCCGGGCGAAGATCGGCATGTACATCGCGCTGCGGCTGCTGCGCGACGGCGCCCACACCACCATCACCACCCGCTTCCCCAAGGACGCCATCCGCCGCTTCCAGGCGATGGAGGACTCCGCGGACTGGATGCACCGCCTCGAGGTCGTCGGCATCGACCTGCGCGACCCGGCGCAGGCCGTGGCCCTCGCCGACCAGATGACCGAGGCCGGGCCGCTCGACATCCTCATCAACAACGCGACCCAGACCGTGCGCCGGCTGCCGTCCGCGTACGCCGCCCTGGTCGACGGCGAGAACGCGCCGCTGCCCGCCGGCGAGCTGCCCGCCCACCACGTCATCGGCGCCTTCAACTCCGGCGCGGTCGGCGAGCTCGTGAGCGGCTCGTCGCTGCCCGTCGGCGTGAGCGGCCTCGAACCGCAGCAGGTCGCCGACCTCGCCCTGGTCGCGGGCAACGCCTCCCTCGCCCGCCACCTCGACGGCACCGCGATCGACGCGGGCGGCCTGGTGCCGGACGTCGTCGAGAGCAACACGTGGGTGCAGAGCATCGAGCAGATCTCCCCGGTGGAGCTCCTCGAGACCCAGCTGTGCAACTACACGGCGCCGTTCATCCTGATCAGCAAGCTGCGGCCGGTGATGGCCGAGGCGGCGAGGAAGGCCGCGAGCGGCCGGTCCTACGTCGTGAACGTCTCCGCGATGGAGGGCGTCTTCAGCCGCGGCTACAAGGGCGCGGGCCACCCGAACACCAACGCCGCCAAGGCCGCGATGAACATGGTGACGCGGACCAGCGGCGAGGAGATGTTCAAGACGGACGGCATCCTCATGACCTCCGTCGACACCGGCTGGATCACCGACGAGCGTCCGCACTTCGACAAGCTGCGCCTGGCCGAGGCCGGCTTCCACGCCCCGCTCGACCTGGTCGACGGCGCGGCCCGGGTCTACGACCCGGTCGTGCGCGGCGAGGCCGGCGAGGACCTGTACGGCTGCTTCCTGAAGGACTACGCCCCCGCCAACTGGTAGCCGGCCCGCACGGCCCGCAGGCGTCTGGAATGAGCGTTCTACCGACCGGTAGGGCGCTCATTCGACTTGTGTCACCCGATCGCGTCACACTTTGGAGCCCGGTAGAGCGCGGATCCGCTCATTTGGTTAGTCTGATGTCCACGGTCGGACACGAGGAGCCACACCTTCCTCACAGCCGGCCCGGGGACTGGCCTGCCACCAAGGCCGCGGTCCCGCCCGACGAACGGCGCCACCGCGACCGACCGGCACTTGTCCTACAGGTACGCGACACAAAGGAGTGCGCGGTGACACCCGAACTGACGAAGCAGGATCCGCGACCGGCCGAACCCGTCGACCGGCCCCGCCGCAAGGGCGAGCTGGGAAGCCTCGAAGTGTGGGCCCGCTCGGCCCCCATCCGGCTCGCGGGCTACGAGGACGACCTCGCCGAGCCCCACATCCTGCCCGGCATCGACTGAGCCGGTGGCTTGACGCCATCCTGATCTCCCTGTGCCCCCGGTCGCCGGAACCCACGTTCCAGCGACCG
>NZ_JBHJQI010000049.1:0-56295 GCF_042262805.1 Streptomyces sp. NPDC056361 | reverse complement strand
GGGCCACCCTGTTCGGGTGGCCCGCTTTCTCTTCTGTGGAGCTAAGGAGAATTGAACTCCTGACCTCCTGCATGCCATGCAGGCGCTCTACCAACTGAGCTATAGCCCCTTGCTGTTTTCCGTCTCCGTTTCGGTTTCCCTCGCGGCGACAGACAGAACATTAACCGGCTCCCGGGCAGATCACCAAATCCATTCCCCGGACCCCTCTGACCAGGCGGGTAGGGTCGCCGACTGTGTCCGTCTCCGTGCTCTCCAAAACCCGCGCCCGGCCGTGGCCCCTGGCCACCGCCGCGGCGGTCTGCCTGCTCTCGTTCGCGGCCTTCTGGGTGGCGCAACGCCTCGCCCACGTGAACATGCTCGACGTGATGGTCTACCGGGCCGAGGGCGAGACGGTCCGGGCCGGCGGCGACCTCTACGCGATGCGCGCCACCTCGGCGAACCTCGGCATGACCTACCCGCCGTTCGCGGCCCTGCTGTTCGTCCCGCTGACCCTGGTGGGCGTCCCGCTGATGCGGACGCTCAGCACCGCGGGCAACCTGCTCCTGGTCGTCGCCCTGGTCCAGCTCTCGCTCCAGCTGGTCCGCCCGTCGCTGTCCCGCACGAACCTGTGGCGCACGACGCTGTGGGTCGCCGCGGTCGTGGTCTGGTGCGAGCCGGTGTGGACGACGCTGCGGTACGGCCAGATCAACCTGCTGATAGCGGTGGCGGTGCTCTGGGACCTCACCCGTCGCGAGGGCAGCCGCTGGGCCGGCCTGGGCATCGGCCTGGCGACCGCGGTGAAGCTCACACCGGGACTCTTCGTGGTCCTGCTGCTCGCCGCGGGCCTGCTGCTGTGGCGCCGGGACCGGTCCTGGAACCAGTGGCTGCGCACGGCGGTCACGGCGACCGGGGTGTTCCTGGGGACCACGCTGGCCGTGGCGCTGGTCCTGCCGGCGGACTCGAAGCGGTTCTGGACCCAGACGCTGTTCGAGACGGGCCGGGTCGGCTTCGCCGAGGAGACCGGCAACCAGTCCATCCGCGGTGTCCTGGCGCGGCTGATGCACACCGACGACCCGGGCATGTGGTGGGCGGTGTCCGCGGCCGTCCTGGGCGGCGCGGCGATGGTCCTCGCGGTACGCGCCGCGGTGCGGGGCGACAAGGCGGTGGCCGTGGTCGTCTGCGCGTTCACGGCCCTGATGATCAGCCCGATCTCGTGGTCCCACCACTGGGTGTGGTGCGTGCCGCTGCTGATCCTGCTGGCGGACCGCGCCACGCGCGCGTGGCCGGTGACGGGGGCGGTGGCCCTCGCCTTCGCCTCGTTCGCGCTCTGGTGGGTGCCGCACGACCCGGGCCGTCCCGAACTGGACCAGAACGCGGGGCAGATGCTGCTCTCGGCGATCTACCCGCTGACGACGACGGCGCTGCTCGTGGGGTACGCGCTGACGCTGCGGCGTCAGGCCGTGGCGAAGGAGTAGAACCGCTTGAGGGTGCAGTGCTCGTCCAGGAGCCGGCCGTAGATCGGCTCGCCCTCCAGCTCGCGGTACGTCTCGATCGGGTCGCCTTTTATGATCAGCGCCCGCGCGCACTCCTCGCACCAGTACTGGAACCCGGTGTTGACGGGATCCATGTCTCGCACGATGGGCGTGCCGCTGCCGCACCAGTCGCACTTCCGCCTGTGTGCACCCATCGATCAGCTCCAGCCGTGGCCGCAGGCCGTGCACCCACAGGACGCCCCGCCGTAGTCGCCGAGCACTTGGGTCACCCTCCCGTCCGGAGCCTCGTCCCCCTCCGGCCGTCCGATTCTGCCATGGCCCCGCAAGAGGGTCAGCGTGCTCGGCGCGGCAGCCCCGCCGAGGCGGCGCCCACGACCGAGGCGGCGGCCAGGGCGAGGGTGGTGACCCACAGCGCGTCGGCGGAACTCTGCGCTCCGGGGGCGGCCAGGCGGCCGAGGAACAGCGTGCCGAAGGTGGCGACCCCGATGAGCTGGCCGAGCTGGGTGACGGTGGCGAGCAGACCGCTGGCGTCGGCCGCGTCCTCGGCCCGTACGGTGGCCAGCGCACCGGTCAGCGCCGGGCTGAAGGCCAGTGAGATGCCCGCGCCGAGCGCGCCCAGAGCCGGGTAGAGGCCCCAGCCGCCCGAGTCGCCGTCCCCGAGCAGCCCGCCGACGGCGAGGGCGGCCACGGCCGCGATCAGGAACCCGCCCGGGACCAGCGCGCGCTGCAGCCGGGCCGGCCAGCGCCGCCAGGTCAGTCCGACGGCGCCGAACACCACGGCGGCGGGCCCGAACGTGAGTCCGGCGCGCAGGGCGCTGTGACCGAGCCCGCCCTGGAGGTGCAGGGTGAGGGTGAACAGGAATCCCGCGTTGACGCCCATCGCCACGGTGATCCACAGGACGGCCCGCCCCATGCCGGGGATGCGCAGGACCCGCGGTGCGATGAGCGGCGCGCCGCCGCGGCGGGCGAGCCCCGACTCGTACGCGCCGAAGGCCGCCAGGAAGACCAGGGAGGCGCCGAGGGAGAGCCAGGACCACAGCGGCCAGTCCTGTTCCTGGCCGAGGACCAGGGGGACGGTCAGGAGGGACACGGCGGCCGCGAGCAGGAGCAGGCCCGGCAGGTCGAGGCCACGCGCACGCGTGGGCCCGCAGTGGGCGTCCCTGGGCAGGAACCTGGCGCCGAGGACGAGCAGGACGAGCCCGATCGGGACGTTGACGAGGAAGACCGGCCGCCAGCCGGTGCCGAAGAGGTCGGCGCTCACCAGGATGCCGCCGACGACCTGGCCGGCGGCGGCGCCGGTGGCCAGGACCGCGGAGTAGGCGCTGAGGGCGCGGACCCGGTGCTCGCCGGTGAAGTTGCGCTGGATGAGGCTCAGGACCTGCGGGATCATCAGGGCCGATCCCGCGCCCTGCGCGAGCCGGAAGGCGATCAACTGGCCGGTTCCCGCCGCGAGTCCGCAGGCGAGGGAGGCGGCGGTGAAGAGGGCGAGGCCGCCGAGGTACATGCGCCGGTGCCCCAGCAGATCGCCCAGGCGGGCTCCCGTGATCAGCAACACCGCGTAGGCGATGGTGTATCCGGCGATCACGAGCTGGAGCGCGGCTCCGGACGCGGCGAGTTCGGTACGGATGGTGGGGGCGGCGACGTTGACGATGAAGACGTCGAGGAGCGCCATGAACTGGGCGGCGAGCACCACGCCGAGCAGCAGTCCGGGGCGGTTGTCGGTGCCACGGTCTTTACTGAGTGCGGGACGTGTCGTGGTCGGGGTCATGCGACGAGCGTGACGGCGATCCGATACGGGTAACGAGAGCCCGCTGATGCTGGTACTGACAGCACCTGGCAGCGGCGGCACGGGGACTCGACCATGGGGGTGTGACGATTGTGGCAGCAGCACCGACACAGCGGCGCCGACGGCCGGAACTGGCCGCGTTCCTGCGCAGCCGCCGGGCCAGGGTGACACCCGAGGACGTGGGCATGCCACCGGGCCTGCGCCGCCGCACACCGGGGCTGCGCCGCGAGGAGGTCGCGCACCTCTCGGGGGTCGGCGTCACCTGGTACACCTGGCTGGAACAGGGCCGGCCCATCAACGCCTCTGCGCAGGTCCTCGACGCGGTCGCCCGCACGCTGCGGCTCGACCGGCCCGAGCGCGAGCACCTCTACCACCTCGCCGAGGTGCCCTACGCCCCGGACCGGCCCCCCGCGGCCTCCGAGGTGGTCAGCCCGGAGATCCAGGGCATCCTCGACGCCCTGGTCCCGCACCCCGCCGTGCTCTACAACGCGCGGTACGACGTGCTCGCGACCAACGTCATGTACGAACGGCTCCTGATGCAGGGCG
Organism: Streptomyces sp. NPDC056361; assembly: GCF_042262805.1. NCBI lineage: Bacteria > Bacillati > Actinomycetota > Actinomycetes > Kitasatosporales > Streptomycetaceae > Streptomyces > Streptomyces sp. NPDC056361. Next base: position 52,491 of record NZ_JBHJQI010000049.1, on the reverse strand, counting down.
GGCAGGGCCTGGACACGGGCCCGTTCGGCATACGCAACGTGCTGTGGGCGCTCTTCAGCGTGCCCGAACCCCGATGCCCCGTCGTCGACCGGAAGCGGGAGCTGCCGCTGATGGTGGCCCAGCTGCGCGGCGCGTACGGACGCCATGTGGGCGAGCCCGCCTGGGAGGAGTTCGTGCGGCGCCTCGCGGACGCCAGTCCGGAGTTCGCCAGGCTCTGGCGGAGCGGTGACGTGGTGCCGCCGGGGACCCGGGTGAAGACCTTCCGTCACGAGCGGGTGGGCGAGGTCCGGTTGACCTCGGTCTCCCTCTCCGTCAACGGGATGCCGGAGTGCCGGATCGTCGCCTACACGCCGAACGACGAGGAGAGCCGCCTAGGGATCGCGTCCCTGCGTGAGGGGCCATGACAGCGAGGGGATGCCGCATCGAGGCGCCATGACGGCAAGCGAGCCGTGACGACGATGGGCCACAACGACGAATCCCGCCCCCTTGCGGGGACGGGATCCGGTGATTGTGGAGCTAAGGAGAATTGAACTCCTGACCTCCTGCATGCCATGCAGGCGCTCTACCAACTGAGCTATAGCCCCTTGTGTTCTTCTGTTCTCTGCGCTCTGCGCTGCGAACAAGAAGAACTCTAGCCTGTGACCTGCCGGAAAGTGAAATCCGGGTCCGACAGGCAGGCCTCCGGCGTCAGTCGTCGTCGCCGAGGACCGGCTCGGGCAGCGTGCCGGCGTTGTGCTCCGTCAGGCGCCACCCGCGCGCGCCCTCGCCGAGGACGGACCAGCAGCAGTTGGAGAGGCCGCCCAGGCTCTCCCAGTGCCGGGCCTCCAGACCCAGGAGCCGGCCGATGGTGGTGCGGATCGTGCCGCCGTGGCTGACCACGACGAGGGTGCCGTCCTCGGGCAGCTTGTCCGCGTGCGTCAGGACCACCGGAGCGGCCCGGTCGGCCACCTCGGTCTCCAGCTCGCCGCCGCCCCGGCGCACGGGCTCGCCGCGCTTCCAGGCGGCGTACTGCTCGCCGTACCGCGCCACGATCTCGTGGTGGGTCAGCCCCTGCCACTCCCCCGCGTACGTCTCGCGCAGCGCGGAGTCGTGGACGACGGTGTGGCCGGTCAGCGCGGCGAGCTCGGCGGCGGTGGCCGCCGCCCGCTTCAGGTCGGAGGCCACGATGGCGTCCGGCTTCAGCGCGGCCAGCAGCCGGGCGGCACGGCGCGCCTGGGCGACGCCGGCCTCCGTCAGCTCGATGTCGGTCGAGCCCTGGAAGCGGCGCTCCAGGTTCCAGGAGGTCTGGCCGTGGCGCCAGAGCACGATGCGGCGGCCGCTGCCGCCCTTGGTGGTGCTCAGCTCAGCTCACCGTCCACCTCGTCGGGCAGGCCGGCGGCGTGGTCGGAGAGGTCGACACCGGTCAGGGCGGCGTGCTCGGCGCCCTTGCCCCGGGTCTTCTGCGCGTCCTCGGGCAGCGGCAGCTCGGGGCAGTCCTTCCACAGCCGCTCCAGGGCGTAGAAGACGCGCTCCTCGCTGTGCTGGACGTGGACGACGATGTCGACGTAGTCCAGCAGGATCCAGCGCGCGTCGCGGTCGCCCTCACGGCGGACCGGCTTGGCGCCGAGGTCCTTGTTCAGGCGCTCCTCGATCTCGTCGACGATCGACTTGACCTGGCGGTCGTTGGGCGCGGAGGCGAGCAGGAAGGCGTCGGTGATCGACAGCACGTCGCTGACGTCGTACGCGATGATGTCGTGCGCGAGCCGGTCGGCGGCCGCCTGGGCGGCGGCGTTGACGAGCTCGATGGAACGGTCCGTAGCGGTCACAAGCAGGCTTTCGTCGGCGGTCCAGTACCCCTCCAGGGTCTCACGGACCGCCGACGGCCCCGCCAACGTTTTCCGGAGCGCCGCTACGAGGCTCCCGGGACCTTGTAGTCCTGGCCGAGGATCACGGTGACCGCGGCCGCTCCCACCGGCTTGCCCTTGGTGACCGCGCCGACCGGCAGACCGAGCGTCTTGGCCACCTCGACCGCCGTCGGCTTCTGCGCGTCGTCGCCGTAGACGACCTGCGACTTCGCCTGGGTGTCCCCCGTGCTGCCGCCCACGAAGGCGTAGCCGCCGTTGATCAGGACGACCCGGGCGGCCTCGGTGGCCTTCTTGCCGGAGCCGTCCCGCACCGAGACGCGGGGCACGTCGCCCGCCTCGGGAGCGGTGACCTTTCCGCCGAGGATGTCCTTCACCACACTGTCGCTCGCGCCCTCGGTCAGCGTGCCGTCCTGCCCGACCGGGAGCAGGGCGGTCTTGTAGTCGCCGATCTTGGCGTGCTCGGCGAGCTTGGCGAGGGAGGCGGCGAGGTCCTTCTCCGGGAGCGAGGGGTCGAGGATCTGCTGGAGGGTCTCGACGGTGACCGTGGCGACCTCGGGGTCGGAGGAGATCTTGCGCAGCACCCCGTACATGACCTGGCCGAAGCGCTGGAGCTGCTTGGCCTCGGCCTCGCCGGGCGCCCGGTAGGTGGCGTAGGCGACGGCGGCGCGGCCGTTCAGGGTCTGCTTCTCGCCCTTCCTGACGAGCGGCTCGGCACCCTTCTTCGTGTCCGGCACGTCCGTGTCGGTGTCCGTCTCGATGCTGCTGACGGCCTCGACGAGGTTCTCCAGGTACGGGGTGTCCAGGCGCCAGGTGCCGGTGATCTTCGTCCCGAGGAGGTTGTCGATCGCCTCCCGGGTGCCGCCGGAGCCGTCGTCCTCGACCGACTTGCCGAGGGTGGTCGCGGCGCCCTCGTCGTCGGCGACGACGACGGAGTTGGGAAGCAGGATCGTGGTGCCCTGGCGGGTGGTCGTGTTGTCCACCAGGAGGGCGGTGGAGGTGCTGCCGCTCTTGAGGTCGTGGAGGTGGAGGACGATCGTGTCGCGCTTCTGCGGACCGGTCGCGGTGTTCCCCTTCTGCTCCGGGGCGGACGTCCCGGGGAGCAGGCCGGCGGACCAGAGGTAGCCGACGCCGCCCACGGCGGCGAGCACGAGGACGACGACGAGCGCGGTGATCCGGTTGCGGCCCCGGCGCCTGGCCTCCTCGCGCCGCTCGGAGCGGCTCTCGGTGAACTTGAGCCAGTCGATGACGTCCTCGGAGTCCTCGTCGGGCTCCTCGATGAACGAGAACTGCTCGGTGCGGTACTCCCGGTCGTCGTCGGCCTGCCGTGACGGGGCGGGGCGCTCGGGGGCGGGCCGCTGGCCGGGCACGCCGGCCGGGGCCGCGACGGGCGCGGCCGGCGGGGCGGGCGGCGCGGGGGCGGCCGGGGCCGCCTGCGCCGGGGCGGGCTCGGCCTGGGCCGCCCACTGCTGCCCGGTGTCGTAGGCCTGCGGGTAGGCGTAGCCCTGCTGTCCGTAGGGGTCGTACTGCGGCTGCTGGGCCTGGGGTTGCTGCGCCTGCGGCTGCTGGGCGTACGGGTCGTAGCCGTACGCCTGCTGGTTCTGCTGGGGCTGGTGCTGCTGCTGTTGGCCTGCGTACGGGTCGTAGTGCTGCGCGGGCTGCTGGTACACCGGCTGCCCGTACTCGTCGTAGCCGATGATCTGCGGCTGCTGCGGATAGTACGGGTCGTACGGATGCTGCTGGTCGTTCACCGGTGCCCCTCCCCGAAGCTCACTCGCCGCGGTACAGCTGGCGTTTGTCGATGTAGCGCACCACGCCGTCCGGAACCAGGTACCAGACGGGATCGCCCTGCGCGACCCTCGCCCGGCAGTCGGTGGAGGAGATGGCCAGGGCGGGGACCTCGACCAGCGAGACGCCGCCCTTGGGCAGTCCGTCGTCGGTGAGGTCGTGGCCCGGCCGGGTGACGCCGATGAAGTGGGCGAGCGAGAAGAGCTCCTCGGCGTCGCGCCAGGTGAGGATCTGCGACAGCGCGTCGGCCCCGGTGATGAAGAAGAGGTCCGAGTCGCTGTTGAGAGAGCGCAGGTCCCTCAGGGTGTCGATGGTGTACGTCGCGCCGCCGCGGTCGATGTCGATGCGGCTGACCGAGAACTGCGGGTTGGACGCCGTGGCGATGACGGTCATCAGATACCGGTCCTCGGCCGCGGAGACCACCTTGTGGCTCTTCTGCCACGGCTCCCCGGTCGGTACGAACACCACCTCGTCCAGGTGGAACAGGGCGGCCACCTCGCTCGCCGCCACCAGGTGTCCGTGGTGGATCGGGTCGAAGGTTCCGCCCATCACGCCGACTCGGCGCTTGCCACGCCCGCCAGTAGGCACTTCCTGCTCTCCCATGCGTGCAGAGCCTACTGGCACGGCAGCGGACGCCTGATCAGAGGTCGCCGGATCAGCGGTCGCGGTTGAAGCGGGTGGTGATCCACAGCAGCAGGAGCAGGGCACCGAAGGCGCCGAAGCCGGTGAGGTAGGGGCTGAGGCTGTCGTGGTTGCCGCCGCCGTGCTCGGCGCCCTCGGCAAGGGTGACCAGGTTGACGGCGGTGCTGTGGAGGCTCATCTTCGGCAGACCTATCGATCGGGGATGGGAGCGGAGACTTCGCGCACATCGTATGCGGGCCGTCCCGACGCGCTCACGCCGACTCAGGCGTTGGCGTCGCGGTCCGTGCCGCCGTCCGTGCGGACCGCCGGTCCGCCGGCCGCGTCGGTGGCGTCCGCGTCGTCGCCGCGGTACCCGCGCAGCAGGAACCAGGCGAGCAGGGCGCCGCCCACGAGCGAGACGATCAGCACGATCCGGAGCGTGTTGCCCGGCCCTTGTGCGGCGGCTTCCGCGAGCAGGGCGGCAGCGGCGTCTGCGGTGTCCGGCATGTCGGTCGTGCTCCTAGGTCGTCCTCGGTGCCCGAGTTATCCACAGGCCCCGGCACACGGTAACGCCAGCCCCTACGCTGGGTTCAGTCAGGGGGACGAGCACCGACTCGTACGAACAGGGGGCATCCATGACCGAGAACGACCAGGGGAACGTGCCGAGCAGGCAGCGGAAGCGGTTCCCGGGCATCTCCTCGCGGGCCTACGAACATCCGGCGGACCGATCGGCCCTGGTGGCCCTGCGGAAGCTCAGTGGCTTCGACACGGTCTTCAAGGCGCTCAGCGGTCTGCTGCCCGAGCGCAGCCTGCGGCTCCTCTTCCTCTCGGACTCCGTCCGGGTGAGCGACGCGCAGTTCAGCCATCTCAACGACATGCTGCGGGACGCCTGCTACATCCTGGACCTGGAGAAGGTCCCGCCGATGTACGTGGCGCAGGACCCGAAGCCCAACGCGATGTGCATCGGCCTGGACGAGCCGATCATCGTCGTCACCACCGGTCTGGTGGAGCTCCTCGACGAGGAGGAGATGCGGGCGGTCGTCGGCCACGAGGTGGGTCACGCCCTCTCCGGCCACGCGGTCTACCGCACGATCCTGCTCTTCCTCACGGGTCTCGCCCTCAAGGTCGCCTGGATCCCGCTGGGGAACGTGGCGATCATGGCCATCGTGACGGCGCTGCGCGAATGGTTCCGCAAGTCGGAGCTCTCCGCGGACCGGGCCGGCCTGCTGGTCGGGCAGGACGTCCAGGCGTCGATGCGCGGCCTGATGAAGATCGCCGGCGGCAACCACCTGCACGAGATGAACGTGGACGCGTTCCTCGCCCAGGCCGACGAGTACGAGAAGTCCGGGGACCTGCGGGACTCGGTCCTGAAGATCCTCAACGTGCTGCCGCGCTCGCACCCCTTCACCACCGTCCGGGCTGCGGAGCTGAAGAAGTGGTCGGAGAACCGCGACTTCCAGCGGATCATGGACGGGCACTACCCGAAGCGCTCGGAGGACAAGGACACCTCGGTCACGGACTCCTTCCGGGAGTCGGCCGGGCACTACGCCGACACGGTGCGGACCAGCAAGGATCCGCTGCTGAAGCTGGTCGGGGACATAGCCGGCGGCGCCGGCGACCTGGCGGGCGGCGCCGGCGACCTGGCGGGCGACCTGGGCGGCCGGCTGCGCAGCCGCTTCGGGTCGGGTCAGGGGCCCCAGAAGCCGGACGCCGGGAAGGACGGGACGGGCGGCGCCCCGGACGGTCAGAGCGCGGGCTGAGCGCGCGGCGCGAGGGCTCCGCACAGCGAGGGTGCGGCGGGCCGGCCCGTGGCGTACGGGTCGGTGGCCGCCGGGCCACCGCCCGTGTCGGGGACCCGCGACCCGGCCAGGAGCGGCTTCAGCGAGCCGGTGGTGTCGGTGCCGCACGCCTGCGGGCCGGCCTCCACGGTGCTGGTCAGCAGCTCGGCCCGGTGCATGCGCAGGTCGTCGCGGTCGAAGCGGAAGTGCACCTGGCGGTGGACCGTGAAGAGGGACGCCGCGACGACCGGTCCCGCGCCGTGGGCGGCCGGGCGCAGCGCGTAGGTGTACGTGTGGTCCGCGGTGACGTCCAGGGTGTCGGGGCCGATCTCCTCGAAGCGGAGGGTGCCCTGCACGCGGGCGGCGGGATCGGCGAGGACGACCCGCTCGGGGTCGAAGCGGACGAGCCAGCCGGCGAGGGCGTGGCGGCCGTCGTCGGCCGGTGACTCGACGCTCCGGTCGAACTGCTCCAGCTGGTCCGGGTCGAGCAGCAGCCGGGCGGGCCTGACGGTCGCCCCGGACAGGACGTCGGGCTCCAGGGAGGAGGCCACCAGATAGTCCTTGGCGATGCCGAGGGCGGCGACGACCTGGCTCTCGGCGAAGTGGGAGGTGCGCCCGGCGACGGGCAGGTTGATGCCGGCGGCCCCGGTGCGGTACTCGGCGGCCGGGCTGTGTGCGAAGAGCCGCGCGGGCTCGCCGCCGGGCACGGTGCCCTGGGGGGCGAGCGGGACCACCGTGGTCCGCAGCGGTTCGGCCCGCTGGTCGACGGGGGGCTGGTACGGGCTGCGGACGCCCAGGTAGATGGCGGTGCCGAAGGCGAGGAGGATCAGCAGGACCAGCATGACCGCCTGGCGGGAGCCGGTGCGGCCCTCCCAGGCGGAGGGGCGGCTGCGGACGGCGCGGGCGTGCTCGCCCATCCGTTCCTGGGCCGAGAACTCCTGGAGGCGGGCAGCACGGACGAACGCCTCGTCGAAGACGACGGATCGGTACTCGTCCTCACCACCGCCGGGGAACCCCTCGGGCGTCCCCTCAGGCGGGTCGCCACGCCCTGCCATACCTTCAGGGTAGGTCTGCGGGGGCTTCGATAAACGCCCAGGTACACGACAAGTTCGGAAGAATTCCGCCGTAGGGGTGTACGGGCGGTGGGGGGACCGGGCGGCGGCTGCTATTCGGGCACGGCGGACCGGAGCGCGGGCGCGACGGCCGCGGGCGGAGCGGGGAGCGGCTTCGGCGTGTCGACGCCGGTGGTGGCCGGCGGCGGGACCTGGTCGTCGCGGTTGGCGGCGGCGCCCCGGTAGACGGCGCTGAAGGCCAGGGCGACCATGCCGATGCCCATGACGAGGGCGAGGAGCCAGGCCACCGGGCGGTGCCAGCGCGCGCTGCCCCGGTAGGGGCGCAGGGCGCCGCCGTGGCGCCCGTAGGGGCTGGCGTCGTCGCCGACGTCGTCGGGCTCGTAGGTGAGGCCCAGGGGGTCGTGGCCGTCCTCGTACGGGTCGTCGTCGGCCGCTCCGATCCCGGCGCGGGCGCGGGCGGCCTCGGCCTCCGCACGGGCCTGGGCAGCGGCGAGGAGCCGTTCCACCGCCGTCGGCTCGTGGACGGTGGCGGCCCGTACGAACTCCTCGTCGAACACCACGGCGGCGTAGACCTCGTCGGCGCCTCCGCGGTCGACACGGTCCTCGGGGTCCCCGCCGTCCTGGAACGGCCTGCCCCCCACGTCGTCCGGCACGGATTCAGAGTAGACCCGCGAGGTGGTTTTGGGCAGGGAGAGTGCGAACCCTCCCCGCCCGTACCGAAAGGAGGTGTTACCGCACGTGACCGTCGCCGGTGACGATGTACTTGGTCGAGGTCAGCTCGGGAAGGCCCATGGGGCCCCGGGCGTGCAGCTTCTGGGTGGAGATGCCGATCTCGGCGCCGAAGCCGAACTGTCCGCCGTCCGTGAACCGGGTGGAGGCGTTCACGGCGACCGTGGTCGAGTCGACCAGCTGGGTGAAGCGGCGGGCCGCGGCCTGCGAGGTGGTGACGATCGCCTCGGTGTGACCGGACGACCACATCCGGATGTGCTCCACGGCCTTGTCGAGGGAGTCGACGACCGCGGCGGCGATGTCGTACGAGAGGTACTCGGTCTCCCAGTCCTCGGCGGTGGCCGGTACGACGGTGGCCTTGGAGCCCTGGGAGAGGGCGAGCACGCGCTCGTCGGCGTGGACGGTGACGCCGGCCTCGGCGAGGGCGGCGAGGGCCTTGGGCAGGAAGGCCTCGGCGACGTCCCGGTGGACGAGGAGGGTCTCGGCGGCGTTGCAGACGCTGACCCGGGACGCCTTGGAGTTGATCAGGATGTCGACGGCCATGTCGAGGTCGGTCTGGGCGTCGACGTAGACGTGGCAGTTGCCGGTGCCGGTCTCGATGACCGGGACCGTGGACTCCTCGACGACGGTCCGGATGAGGGAGGCGCCGCCGCGCGGGATGAGCACGTCGACGAGGCCGCGGGCGCGCATCAGCTCGTGGACCGACTCGCGGGACTCGCCGGGGACGAGCTGGATGGCGTCGGCGGGCAGTCCGGCGCCGCCGACGGCGTCGCGCAGGACGGTCACCAGGGCGGCGTTGGAGGCGTACGCGGAGGAGGAACCGCGGAGCAGGACGGCGTTGCCGGACTTGAGGCAGAGGGCGGCGGCGTCGACGGTGACGTTGGGGCGGGCCTCGTAGATGATGCCGACGACGCCGAGCGGGACGCGGACCTGGCGCAGGTCGATGCCGTTGGGGAGGGTCGAGCCGCGGACGACCTCGCCGACGGGGTCGGGCAGCGCGGCGACGTCGCGGACGTCGGCGGCGATGGCCCGGACGCGCTCCGGCGTGAGGGTGAGCCGGTCGATGACGGCCTCGCTGGTCCCGGCTTCGCGGGCCTTGGCGATGTCCTCGGCGTTGGCCTCGACGATCTCGGCGGTGCGGACTTCGAGGGCGTCCGCGATCGCCAGCAGGGCGTCGTCCTTGGCCGCACGCGGGAGTGGCGCGATTTCGGCGGCGGCGCCACGGGCCCGGTAGGCGGCCCGGGCGACCGGGGAGAGGTTGTCGAGGGGCGTGAGCGAGGTCATGCCCGCAGGGTACTTGCCCCCCTGCGGACATCCCTCACGTATCCCGCACTCCGAGACGTACCCCGGCAGGGGCACGGGCCCGGTTCCCGGGCCGTGTCCCCGATGCTCGGTGCGGTGTCCCCGGCGGTCGGTGCGGTGTCCCTGGTGCTCGGTGCCGTGTCCCCGGTGCTCAGTAGGGGTGGACGCCGACCGGGGCGGCCGGCGGCGGGCCGTAGCCCTCCGCGATGCGCTGGTGGTAGGTCTCGCGGTCGATGACCTCCAGGCCGACGATCTCCCAGGGGGGCAGCTTGGCGGTCTGCCGGTGCTCGCCCCAGAGGCGCAGGGCGACGGCCGCGGCGTCGTGGAGGTCGCGGGCCTCCTCCCAGTACCGGATCTCGGCGTGGTCGTTGGCGTAGCGGCTGGTCAGCAGGAAGGGGTGGTCGTGGGCGAGCTGTTCGAGCCCGCGCCGGACCTCCTTCAGCGGCGACTCCACACCGGAGACGCTGAGGGTGATGTGCCAGAGCTTGGACTCGGGCTGTTCCTTGGCTCGTGCCTCACGCGCCTCGCGTGACTCACGTGCCTCGGTGGTGGTCTCGGTCTTCCTGTCGGTTGACCTGTCCCGTGCCTCGTCGAAGTCGGCTCCGGCCTCGACACTGGTCAGGGCGCGTTCGGCAGTCCCGCGGGGCGGTGCCCCTGGGCGCGCTCGTCTCACCGGCGGCCTCCTGTGTGATGCGTGTGGTGCTGTACCCCGCCTTGGTCTTACCCCCGAGACAAAGTTGACCAGCCCGAGGCGGCAGATGGGGCGGTTTTGGTAAAGGTCCCTTCCGGATGGCCAGACTTTCAGCCGTTTCGGCGGGGGCGGTCAACCGGGCGTGGTGCGGTCAGCCGATGACGACCAGGTCGTCGCGGTGCACGACCTCGCGTTCGTACTCGGGTCCGAGCTCCGCGGCCAGCTCGTGGGTGGACCGGCCGAGCATCCGGGGGAGTTCCTTGGCGTCGAAGTTGACGAGGCCGCGGGCGACGGCCCGGCCGGCGGTGTCGCGCAGCTCGACGGGGTCACCAGCCACGAATTCGCCTTCGACGGCCGCGACACCGGCCGCCAGCAGGGACTTCTTTCCCTCGACCACGGCGCGCACGGCTCCGTCGTCGAGGGTCACGGAGCCCTGCGGGGTGGAGGCGTGGGCCAGCCAGAGGAGCCGGTCGGCGGAGCGGCGGCCGGTGGAGTGGAAGTACGTGCCGGTGTCGCGGCCGGCGAGGGCGTCGGCGGCGCGGCTCGCGGAGGTGAGGACGACGGGGATGCCGGCGGCGGCGGCGATGCGGGCGGCCTCGACCTTGGTGACCATGCCGCCGGTGCCGACGCCCGCCTTGCCGGCCGAGCCGATCTCGACGTGGGCGATCGACTCGGGGCCGGTGACCTGCGCGATCCTCGACGTGCCGGGCTTGGAAGGGTCCCCGTCGTACAGCCCGTCGACGTCGGAGAGGAGGACGAGCAGGTCGGCGCGGACGAGGTGGGCGACGAGGGCGGCGAGCCGGTCGTTGTCGCCGAAGCGGATCTCGTCCGTGGCGACGGTGTCGTTCTCGTTGACGACGGGCAGCGCGCCCATCGCGAGGAGCTGGTCGAGGGTCCGGTACGCGTTGCGGTAGTGCGCGCGGCGGCTGGTGTCGTCGGTGGTGAGGAGGACCTGGCCGACGCGGACGCCGTAGCGGGCGAAGGAGGCGGTGTAGCGGGCGACGAGGAGGCCCTGGCCGACGCTGGCCGCGGCCTGCTGGCGGGCGAGGTCCTTGGGGCGGCGGGTGAGACCGAGGGGGGCGAGGCCGGCGGCGATGGCGCCGGAGGAGACGAGGACGATCTCCTTCTCGCCGCCGCTGCGGACCTTGGCCAGGACGTCGACGAGGGCGTCGACGCGGTCGGCGTCGAGGCCCCCGGAGGCGGTGGTGAGGGAGGAGGAGCCGACCTTGACGACGATCCTGCGGGCCTCCGTCACGTACTGCCTCGTCACGTCCGTCTGTCCCGTCACCTGCGTCGCCACCTGCGTCGTCCTCACTCGGCCTCACGGCCTCACCCGGCTGTCCACCGCCGCGCGCTCCCCGCCGCGGCTGCCAGGCAATCTACGCGAGCCGGGAGTGCCGCCGCTCGTCCGTTTCGCTCTCTGGACCGGGCGCGGCCGAGCTCTGCCCGGTGTTCCGGGGCACCAGGATCCGCCGGGAGACGAGGTAGGTGAAGGGGATCGCGACGACGGCGGCGACGAGTGGCGCGATCCGGTCGTCCATCCCGGCCCAGGTGACGAGCGCGTAGAGGCCGACGCTCTGCACCAGGTAGTTGGTGACGTTGGTGAGGGGGAAGAGGGCGAACTTCTTCCAGGTCGGACGGGTGCGGTAGGTGAAGTAGGTGTTGAGGAAGAAGGAGCCGATCATGCTGAGGAGGAAGGCGAGGGAGTACGCGGCGAAGTACGGCATCCACGGGTGGAGGAGCAGGTAGCACCCGAAGAACGTGCCGGTGTTGACCCCGCCGACGAGGGCGAAGCGGAGTATCTGTGCGAGCCGCTCCCGCCGTGGAGGGGCCTCCGGACGCGAACCGGCCTCCGGACGCGGACCGCTCCCCCGGGCCTCGGCCATCAGCGCTCCCGGTCGGCGGTCACGACGCGGATGCGCTCGGCGGCGGCGCGCTCGGCGGCCGCGCGGCCGAAAGAGCGGTGGGTCTCCTTGACGAGGAAGTGCGGGCGGCGCTTGGTCTCGTAGTAGATGCGGCCGATGTACTCGCCGATCAGTCCCAGCATCACCATCTGCACGCCGCCGAGCCCCACGATGATCGCCACGAGGGTGACGTATCCGGGGGCGGTGACGCCCTGGGTGAGGGCCGCCGCGGTCACCCAGACCGCGTAGAGGACGGCGAGGCCGCTGAGCGTCATCCCGAGCCAGAGGGCGATGCGCAGGGGCCGGTTGTTGAAGGAGATCAGCCCGTCCATGCCGTAGTTGACCAGGGAGCTGAACTTCCACTTCGTCTCGCCGCCCTCGCGTGCGGCGTTCTGGTAGTCGAAGGTGACGGTGTCGAAGCCGATCCAGGAGAAGAGTCCCTTGGAGAAGCGGTTGTACTCGGGCAGCGAGAGCAGGGCGTCGACGGCGGGGCGGGAGAGCAGCCGGAAGTCCCCGACGCCGTCGGTGAGTTCCACGTCGACCCAGCGGTTGACGGCCCGGTAGTACATGCGGCTGAGCGCCGAGCGGAGTTTCTTGTCGCCCTCGCGGGTGCGGCGGGCCATGACCTGGTCGTGGCCCTGGTGGTAGAGGTCGAGCATCCGGGCGAGCAGCTCGGGCGGGTGCTGGAGGTCGGCGTCCATGATCACCACGGCGTCGCCGGTGGACTTGCGGAGGCCCGCGAGCATGGCGGCCTCCTTGCCGAAGTTGCGGCTGAAGGAGGCGTACTGGGTGCGGTGCGGGTGCCGGGCGGCGATCTCGCGCAGTTTGCCCAGCGTTCCGTCGGAGCTGCCGTCGTCGACGTAGCAGATCTCGTAGCCCACCGGGAGGGTGTCGAGCACCTGTCGCATGCGGGCGTCGAACCGCTCGACGACGTCCTCCTCGTTGTAGCAGGGGACGACGACGGAAAGCCTGGTCATGGAACGGTCACTCCAGAGGGATGGGCAAGAGTACGTCCTGACGGACCGCCACCGAGCTCTCCTGCGAGCAGCTCGGCCACGGTACGGAGCGGCGGTGACGACCTGGCGTCGCCCGAGTGACCGCCCCCGGTCGGCATGTCGTCCATGCAGCAAAGCATGCGGGGAAGATATTGATATACGTGGCATTTCACCCATTCGTCACCCATTAGGACGACGCGCCACGGACCGTGGACGGCTGGAGCGATGACCGTTGAGCAGGACCACCATCTCGGAGCACGGTGACGCGCGGGCGCGGGAGGACGGAGCGGACGCCGACGGCGAGGGCCTTCGGCGGGCCTCGTCCGGGGTCGCCCTCGTGGTCGCCGCAGGCGCGGCGGCCCTGCTCGCGGTGGGGGCCTTCCTCGGTCTCTACGTGCGCCCCACGTCGGACGACTGGTGCGCCCTCTGGAAGACCCGGGACATGGGCGTCCTGGGGATCACCGCCGACTTCTACGGCACCCAGAACGGACGCGTCACCAACGCCTTCCTGACCGGCCTGATCTACACCGGCGACATGCGGGGACCGAAGCTCCTGCCCGCCGTCCTCGTGGTCGCGCTCGGCGGCGGGCTGTTCTTCCTCGGCCGCGCGGCCCTGCGCGCCCTGGGCCTCCCCCGGCCGCCCGCCGCGCCGCTCGTGGCCGCCGCGGCCCTCCTCTCGGCGCTGCTGTTCTTCGCCGGCACCCGCACGTACCAGGTACTGCTGTGGGCGCCGGCGACCATCTCCCACACCCTGCCGAGCGTGATCGGCCTCTGGGCCGTGCTCGCCGCCGTCCGGGCAGCGCACGGCGCGCCGCGGTGGGCCAGGGGCGCGGCGGTGGGATCCGCGCTGGTGACCGGGGCGGCGCTCGGCATGCTCAGCGAACCGTTCACCCTGGTGGCCGGGCTGCTCGCCGCCACCACCGGCGTCCTCTGCCTGCCCCGGCTCGGCTGGACCCAGGACCGGTACGTCTCCACCTGGTGCGCGGCGGCCTGCCTCGGGCTCGCCACCGGCCTCGCCCTCCTCTACACCTCGCCCGGCGCCCGGTGGCGGCGCGAGCAGCACCCCCAGGAGCCGCTGTCGATGGCGCAGATCGGCGAGACGTTCCACGACTGGTGGCGCGTCTGGCAGACGATCGGCGGCCAGGGGGCGTACGCAGGAGCCGTCGCCGTCGGCGTACTCCTCGGCCTGGCCCTGGTCGCCGTCCGGCCCGAGCGGGACCGGACGGGCGGCCGCGACCGCCCCGCCGGCCTCCCCCCGCGCCGGCTCCTGCGCGTCGTGGTGCTCCTGCCGGTCCCGCTGGTCGCCCTCGCGAGCCTGGCCGTCGTCCACGGACTGCGCAGCGGTTACGGCGACACCGGCTGGACCTACGGCCGCACCTGGACGAGCTTCCTCTTCCCGCTCCTGCTCGCCCTCTGCGCGTACGGCACGTGGGGCGGCCACCTGCTCGGCCGGCGCCTCCTGACCCCCGTCCCACGCCCGGCCGCACGGGCCGCCGCGCTGGTCGCGACGGGCGCCGTCGCCCTCGGCGGCGCCGCCGCCCTGGTGCAGCCGGTGTACGACCTGACCACGGCCACGGTGGTGCGGAGCGTCGCCTGGGACCGCCAGAACGCCCGGATCCGCGCCGAGGCGGCGGCGGGCGCCCGGGACGTCGCCTACCGGCCACTCCTCATCGGCGGCCTCAGCGAGCCCCTGTTCGCCTCCTCCTACGAGCGGGACTGGGCGGCGCGGTGCACCGCCACGTACTACGGCGTGGACCGCATCCACCGGCCGCCGGACACGCCCAGGACGCCCTAGGGGTGTCCCGCCCGGAGGAGAACCCGGCCTGATCGGCAGGACGGCCCCGGTCGGATCCCGCCGGACGGCCGGCACACGAAGACCGGTACACGAAGGCGGGCACGCGAAGACGGGCGCACGAAAGCCGGCGCACGAAAGCGGGGTGCCCCGTCGGGGGCACCCCGCCTCGCGTGTGGATCGGCGGCGTCAGCCGGCGGTGCGGGCCGCGCGGTTCGCGCCCCAGCCCTCCCAGGCGGAGGTGATCATGGAGCGGACGTCGTGCTGCGCCTTCCAGCCCAGCTCCGACTCGATGCGCTCCGCCGAGGCGACCACGCGCGCCGGGTCGCCCGGACGGCGCGGGGTGACCAGCGGCTCGACGCTGTGGCCGGTGATCTCGTTGATGAGGTTCACCATCTCGCGCACCGACACGCCCTCGCCGCGCCCGATGTTCAGGGTCAGCGTGGCGGTCTCGCCGGCCTCGCCCGCCGCGACGAGCGCGCGGGCGGCGGCCAGGTGCGCGTCCGCGATGTCGGCGACGTGGATGTAGTCGCGGATGCAGGTGCCGTCCGGCGTCGGGTAGTCGTCACCGAAGATGCGCGGGGACTCGCCGGCGTCGAGGCGCTCGAAGACCATCGGCACCAGGTTGAAGACGCCGGTGTCGGCGAGCTCGGGGGCCGCGGCGCCCGCCACGTTGAAGTACCGCAGGCAGGCGGTGGACAGGCCGTTCGCCTGGCCGGCGGCGCGCGCCATCCACTCGCCGACGAGCTTGGTCTCGCCGTACGGGCTGAGGGGCAGGCACTCGGTGTCCTCGGTGACGAGGTCCACGTCGGGCATGCCGTAGACGGAGGCGGAGGAGGAGAAGAGGAAGCTCTTCACGCCCGCGGCCGCCGCCGCTTCGAGGATGACCTGGAGGCCCGTCACGTTCTCGCGGTAGTAGTACAGCGGCTTCTCGACGGACTCGCCGACCTGCTTCTTGCCGGCCAGGTGGACGATGCCCTTGATCCGGTGCTCGCGCAGCACGCGGTCGAGGAACTCGCGGTCGAGGACCGTGCCCTGCTCCAGGACGATGCCCTCGGGGACGCGCGCGGGGTTGCCGGTGCTGAGGTCGTCGACCACGACGACGTGCTCGCCGCCCTCGGTCATTGCTTTGACGACGTGGGAACCGATGTAACCGGCGCCGCCGGTGATGAGCCAGGTCATTCGGACAGTGTAGCCACAGCGCCCGGACCCCTCCGGGGGCTCCGGAAGCGGCCCCGGACACACGGGAGCCCCGCCCGGAGCCCGGCCGGAAGGGCTTCCGGCGGGGTCGCGGGCGGGGCTCACGGGCGGTTCCAGCGGGCGGTTCTAGCGGTCGATCTCCTCGAACGCCGACTCCCACTGGTCGAGCACGTGCGGCAGTGCCAGGTGCGCGACGTGCTCACGCCCGGCGCTGCCGTACCGCTGCCGCAGCTCGCCGTCGTCCATGAGCTCGCCGAGCGCGGCGGCCAGACCCGGCACGTCCGCCGGCGGGACCAGGGTGCCGGTGACGCCGTCCGCGACGAGCTCCCGGACACCGCCGGAGACGTCGAAGCTCACGCACGGCACACCGCAGGCGGCGGCCTCGGCCAGCGCCATCGGCCGGCCCTCGCGCTCACTGCTGATCGCGACGATGGACAGCTCGCGGTAGGCGGACGCCATGTCCTTGGCCGTGCCGCGGAAGACGACCTGGTCGGCGACGCCGAGGTCGGCGGCGGTCATCCGCAGCTCGCTCTCCAGCGGACCCTCGCCGAAGAGGTGCAGCTCCCAGCCCTCGCGGCCCTTGTGGGCCTGCGCGAAGGCCTCGATCATCCGGTCGTACCGCTTGATCGGGTCGAGACGGCCGACCGCACCGATCTTGCGGGTGTCGAGCGGGGCCTTCTCGTCCGGGTAGAACGGCAGCGGGTTCGGCATGACCCGCACGTTCGGCACGCGCTGGTTGACGAACTCGACCGCGTCGCCCTCGGAGAGCACCAGCGTCTGCTCGAGCTCCGGGTAGTGACGCCGGATCAGCGACAGGTTGGCGCTGCGCTTCGCCTGCGCGAAGGACTCGTGGTACTGCCCGATGCCCTTCAGGTGCCGCCACTTCAGCGGCATGATCCAGTCCACCGCCCACGGCGAGCCGAAGACGATGTAGCCGTCCCGCACCTCGGCGAGCTTCCGCTCCAGCTCCGCGCGCGCGTGGTCGCGCTCGGCCCTGGCCCGCCGGGTCTCGGCGCGCCGCGCCAGGCTGAGCCGGTCCCCGACCGTGCGCACGGGCGACTTGGGCTCGACGGGCGCCGGGTAGAGCGTCGTGTGCCGGTAGGTGCGCTCGGCGTTGTACGGGAAGGGCTCGGGGCTCGGGCGGATGCCGATCAGCTCCACCCGGTGACCGCGCTCCCCCATGCCCTGGGCGAGGGTGTGCAGCACCCGCTGGGATCCGCCCATCGAGTCGACGTCGATGCCGACGAAGAACACGTTCTTGCGGGCAGGGGAGGCCTCAGTCATGGGTGCCGCCTTCGAAAAAAGCGTCGACCACCATCTTGCTGGCGTGGCCGGTCTCGTACGAGCAGAACATTTCCTGGAAGCGCGCGTACCGCTGCGCGTGCCGCTCCTGGACGCCGTCCAGGTCCCGCACGGCGGCCGCGAGGTCCTCGGTGGTCGTCAGCATCGGACCGGGCGCGATCTCTTCGAGGTCGTAGTACGTGCCGCGGTCGCCGCCCCGGTAGGCCTCGTAGTCGTCCGTGTAGAGCAGGATCGGACGGCCGGTGTTGGCGTAGTCGAACATCAGCGACGAGTAGTCCGTGAGGACCGCGTCCGACAGCAGCATCAGGTCGTTGATGTCGGCGAACGTGGACCCGTCGCGGAGGAAGTGACCGAGCTCCGGGGCGATCTTGAAGTTGTCGTACGGGTGGGTGCGCACCACGATGACCCACTCGTCGGACAGGTACGGGGCCAGCTCCTCGAAGTCCACCCGGACCGACTGGCCCGTGCGGCGCGCCGCGTCGCGGAACGTCGGGGCGTAGAGCAGCACCTTGCGGTCGGCCGGGATGTGCAGGGCCTCGCGGGCGGCGGCCACCCTGGCCTGCTGCTCCGGCTCGGCCCAGCGCACCAGCACGTCGTTGCGCGGGTAGCCGGAGCGGATCAGGTCGGCCGAGACCTCGAAGGCCGGCACGAAGGTCCGCTCGAACTCGGCGCTCGGGCAGACCAGCGCGTCCCAGCGGGCCACGCCCGCCCGGAACTGCTCCTGCTCGGCGGCCGACGCCTGGCGCAGCGACGGCACGTCGAAGCCCATCGCCTTGAACGTCTGCCCGTGCCACGTCTGCAGGTACCGGGTGCCCTTCGGCTTCGGGTACAGGTACGGCAGGTTGTGGGAGTCCACCCAGTACGTGGCCCGGGCCAGCGCGCGACCGTACGCGAAGCTGCCGCGCCGGACGACCGGGACGCCCTTCGGGAACGAGGCACGGTTGCCGGAGTACACCCAGACCACGTCGATCGGGAGGTTCCGGCGCTTGAGCTCCTCGTAGATGTAACGGGGGTTGTCCGCGTAACCGCGGCCCTCCATCGCCTCGAAGACGGCGAGGCTGCGCTTGCGCGGCAGCTTGGAGACGACGTCGTACGCCGTGGCCTTGCCCTCGTTGCCGACGAGGATCTTCTTGACCTTGCCGACCTTGGCCTTCGCCTTGCGGGCGTACGGGCCGAGCGGTTCGAGCGACTTGAGGACGCCGGACCGCTGCCAGGTCACCTCCAGGCGGCCGGCACCCTTCTGCTCCGCCTTGACGCGGAGGTAGTGGATGCCGAACTTGTGGTACGTCACGGTGGCGCGGTAGTCGGGCTGGTCGTGCTCGGCCAGCAGGACGTCCGTGCGGTGGGCGCCGTCGCGCTCCAGGGCGACGACCGGGTGCCTGCGGGTCGCCACGCCGACCTTGCCGACCGGCACCTTGCGCAGGTCGAGCTCGGCCGCGGACACGTACTGCCCGTCGCCGTCGGGGCGGAGGACCAGCGGCACCGACAGCGGCTTCTTGTGGGCGGCCAGCTTGATCGAGGCCACGGTGCCGTCGGTGATCAGACCCGCCGGGTCGTACGTGCGGATCTCCAAGCACAGGACCGGGCCGCGCATCTTCACGGAGGTCAGCTCGTGGCGGAGACGGCCGCTGGTGAGGACCTGGCGGCCCATGTGCCACTCGCTGATGTCCAGCTCGGCGCGGCTCGCGTCGTCGGCGGGGGCGACGGCACCCCAGTAGGCGGCCCCGTCCACCTCGGTCACGAAGCGGGGGGCGAGCTGCGGACGGCCCAGCTGGCGGGCGGCGACCTGGAGTTCCTCCAGGCGGCCGGTGCGCAGCAGGTGGATGCAGATGCGCTCCTCGCGGGAGAGCCGGGCGTAGGTCTCGTCCGCGATCTCGTCGAGGTACGGGCTGACCACGTCGGCGAACTCGGCGATCCACTCGAGGTCGCGGAAGACCAGGTCGCCCAGGTACAGGCGGAAGTCGTGGCGGAGGAACTTGTAGTCCTTCTCGGCGCGCAGACCCGCGCGGCCGGTCTCCTCGAACCATGCGTCGATCAGCCGGGCGACGCCGATGCGGTCCACCACGTTCTGGATCTTGTGGCGGCTGGAGGAGATGGAGACGCTCTCCGGCGCGAGGCGCCAGGTGTAGACGGACCACGGGACGACGGCGAAGGACTCCGCGAGCGAGAAGGCCTGCGCGGAGAACAGCTGGTCCTCGTAGTGGATGCCCTCGGGGAAGGTGAGGGCGTTGTCCCGGATGAAGGCGGTCCGGTAGAGCTTGTTCGTCGACAGGTGGTCGAAGAAGTACTCGGGCCGCTCGGCGATGCCGTTCACGACCCGGCGCTCGGTGAAGAGGTGCGGGTACCAGAGGCCGGTGGTGTTCGTCTCCTCGAAGAGACGGGTCACCTCGCCGGTCACGAAGTCGACGCCGGTCTCCTCGGCGACGAGGAGCAGGCTCTTGCATGCGTGCCGGGGCAGCTCGTCGTCGCTGTCCAGGAACATGACGTGCGGGGCGCGCGCGACCTCGATGCCGCGGTTGCGGGGCGCGCTGCAGCCGCCGCTGTTCTGCTCCAGGCGCACGTAGCGCACGCGCGGGTCGGAGGCTTCCAGAGAACGCGCGACGCGCTCGGTGCCATCGGTCGAACAGTCGTCGGCGATGATCACTTCGAGGTTGTTCAGGGTCTGGTCGAGCACCGACCGGACCGCTCGCGGGAGCCGTTCCTCATCGTTGTAGACGATGATGACGACGCTCACATCAGGGACGTCGTTAGTCGGCATCCAAGTCCTCTCACAAGTGCGTGCGGCCAATCCGGCGCCTGGCCGACTCGCCACGGCGCTGCCCGCGCCCCGGGTCACGGCGCGTGTCGGCTTCGGTGGTGTCGGGTGCCGCCCCAGCCTGTCCGATCAGCGCCACCCAGCGACCGGCAAGACTACCGGCGGGATGAATTGTTCCATAATTGCTCCGCCGCACCTTCGGTGATGTTCACCGCATCGCAAGGAGCCTCTTGAACCGTCCCGACAGCACCTGGCGGGCGCCGACCGCGCCCCCGGCGAGCCGGAGGACGAGCCCGCGCCGCGCCGAGGCCACCACCTGCACGAGCAGGGGCCGCCCGAGCCGTCCGGCGACGACGCCCCGCCGGCCCGCGAAGCCCCGCGGGGCCCGCACCTCGACACGCCCGGTCGAGCCGTCCTCGTACCGCAGCTCGGCGTGGAGCGACCACGCGGCGAGTCGGCCCGGCCGGAGCAGCCGCGCGGTCGGCACCCGCACGGTGGCGGTCCAGCCCCCGGCGGCGGGGACCAGCGGCGCCTCGACCGGCAGTTCCTCCGCCGACACCCGCTCGGTGAACTCCACCTTCAGGGCGGTGGGGCGCTGCGCGCCGACCCGGCCGTACAGGTCGTGCACGGTCAGGGTCAGCCGGGTCGTCCCGCCGACGGCCACCTCCCCGTCCACGGCGACCGGCAGCTCGGCCGGCGCCAGCTCCGCGAGACCGTCCAGCGGTACGTCGGCGGGGGCGGCGGCCAGCACCGGGGTGCCGTCCTCGGCACGGGGGTACGGGGGGACCAGCCTGGGCGTGGGCGCGGCCAGCTCGACGAACCGGGTCAGCTCGCCGCCCTCGGGCGCGTCGACCAGGGCCGTGAGCGCGGCGTGCAGCCAGCGGGACGGCGCCTGCGCCGCCGCGACGGCGGCGGCGTCGAAACCGGCCAGGTGGGCGCGGGTCGCCTTCCACCAGTCGGTCCGGTAGGAACCCGTCCGCTGCGGCAGTTCGCGCAGGTACATGGGGAGGTCGTAGTCGAGGAACTTCGTCTGCGCGGCGAGGGCGAGCGCGGGGCGGTCCGCGGCGCGGAACACGTCGACGACGGCGGCGTGCGCGGCGATCCGGTGCTCCCAGTTCGCCAGCGAGGCGCGGCGCAGCGAGATCGACAGGGTCGCGGCCTGGCGCCGCACGTGCCACACGTACACCGGCACGTCGGTGACCGCCAGGCGCGGGGCGGCGGCCTGGACGCGGGCGCTGAAGACGAAGTCCTCGTAGTGGAAGGCGCCGTCGGGGAAGCGGATCGCGTGCGCGTCGAGGAAGTCGCGGCGGTAGAGCTTGTTGACGGACAGCGTGTCCAGGACGAACTCGGGGTGCTCCTCGATGCCCTCCAGCACGGTCCCCGGGAGCGTCGCCCCGTGCGAGACGTCGTACAGCGACGGCGCCCACACCGTCTCGCGACCCTCGGGCAGCTCACGCCGCACGCACACGCCGGCGACGACGTCCGCGCGCTCGGCGGTCGCGACGGCCAGCAGCCCGTCGACGGCGCCGGGCACCAGCAGGTCGTCGCTGTCCAGGAACAGGACGTACGGGTGGACCGCGGCGGCCACACCGTCGTTGCGGGGCGTCCCGCAGCCGCCGCTGTTCTCGGTCCGGATCAGCGGCCGGACCCTCGGTTCGTCCGCGAAACCTGCGAGCACCCCGGGCGTGTCGTCCCCGGACGCGTCGTCCACGACGACGACCTCGCCGACCGCGTCCCCCTGCGCGAGGGCGGACCGGATCGCGTCGCCGACGTGCACCGCGTCGTTGTAGGCGATGACGACGACACTGACACGGTCCGGGACCTGCGGGGGGGCACTCTCGCTCACCCGAGAATCCTACGGGAGCCCCTCCCCCACCCGGCCCGCCCCCGAAACCGCGGGGGCTGGCCGGACGGACCCGGGCAATCGGCCCCAGGGGGCCTCACCGGCGTCGGGCGGCTGCGCCGGACTCCGACCGGCAGAGGGGCACAGCGCCCGGACCCGCTAGAACGGGTCGAACTCGTCGTACTCGCGCTGGGCGTCGTCGCGGGCGGCGTCACGGTCGCGGCGGCGCTGGGCGGCGGGGCGGGGGGCTTCGAGGCGGTGGGCAGAACCCACTCCCGCCCCCCTCACACGGCTCGGCCCCAGGGGGCCTCACCGGCGTCGGGCGGCTGCGCCGGACTCCGACCGGCGGAGGGGCGCAGCGCCCGGACCCGCTAGAACGGGTCGAACTCGTCGTACTCGCGCTGGGCGTCGTCGCGGGCGGCGTCGCGGTCGCGGCGGCGCTGGGCGGCGGGGCGGGGGGCTTCGAGGCGGTGGTCCTCGCCGCGGCGGCCGAGCATTTCGGCGCCGGCCATCATCGAGGGTTCCCAGTCGAAGACGACGGCGTTGTCGTCGGAGCCGATGGCGACGCCGTCGCCGGCGCGGGCGCCGGCCTTGAGGAGGCGGTCCTCGACGCCGAGGCGGTTGAGGCGGTCGGCGAGGTAGCCGACGGCCTCGTCGTTGTTGAAGTCGGTCTGGCGGACCCAGCGCTCGGGCTTCTCGCCGCGCACCCGGTAGACGTCCTCGGCCTCGTCGTAGATGACGGTGAAGCCGGCGTCGTCGACGGCCTTCGGGCGGATGACGATGCGGGTCGCCTCCTCCACCGGCTTGGCCGCGCGCGCCTCGCCGACGATGCCGGCGAGGGCGAAGGAGAGCTCCTTGAGGCCCGTACGGGCGACTGCGGAGACCTCGAACACCTGGTAGCCGCGCTCTTCGAGCTCCGGGCGGATCATGTCCGCGAGGTCCTGGCCGTCCGGGATGTCGATCTTGTTGAGGACGACGATCCGGGGCCGGTCCTCGAGGCCGCCGTACTGCTTCAGCTCCTCCTCGATGATGTCGAGGTCGGAGACGGGGTCGCGGTCGGACTCCAGCGTCGCGGTGTCGAGGACGTGGACGAGGACGGAGCAGCGCTCGACGTGGCGCAGGAACTCCAGGCCCAGGCCGCGGCCCTGGCTGGCGCCGGGGATCAGGCCGGGCACGTCTGCGATCGTGTAGACGGTCGAGCCGGCGGTGACGACGCCCAGGTTCGGGACGAGCGTCGTGAAGGGGTAGTCGGCGATCTTCGGCTTGGCGGCCGAGAGCACGGAGATGAGCGAGGACTTGCCCGCGCTCGGGTAGCCGACCAGCGCCACGTCGGCGACCGTCTTGAGCTCCAGGACGACGTCGCCGGCCTCGCCGGGCTCGCCGAGGAGCGCGAAGCCGGGGGCCTTGCGGCGGGCCGAGGACAGGGCCGCGTTGCCGAGGCCGCCGCGGCCGCCCTGGCCGGCGATGAAGGTGGTGCCCTGGCCGACGAGGTCGGCGAGGACGTTGCCCTGCTTGTCGAGGACGACGGTGCCGTCGGGCACGGGCAGGACGAGGTCCTGGCCGTCCCTGCCGGAGCGGTTGTCGCCGGCGCCGGGCTGGCCGTTGGTGGCCTTGCGGTGCGGCGAGTGGTGGTACTCGAGCAGCGTGGTGATCGCCTGGTCGACGACCAGGATCACGTCGCCGCCACGACCGCCGTTGCCGCCGTCGGGTCCGCCGAGCGGCTTGAACTTCTCCCGGTGAACGGAGGCGCAGCCGTGGCCTCCGTTACCCGCGGCGACGTGCAGCTCGACGCGGTCCACGAAGGTGGTCATGGGTGTGCCTCCAGAGAGTTACGTGCGGAATGTCTATCTAGTAACACGCGAAAGGCGGACCCGCTTCCCGTACGGGAAGTGAGGTCCGCCTCCGCAAAGAGTTCCGATCAGGCGACCGGAACGATGTTCACGACCTTGCGGCCACGGTGGGTGCCGAACTGCACCGCACCGGCCTGCAGGGCGAACAGCGTGTCGTCGCCGCCACGGCCGACGCCCGCGCCCGGGTGGAAGTGGGTGCCGCGCTGGCGGACCAGGATCTCACCAGCGTTGACGGCCTGACCGCCGAAGCGCTTCACGCCGAGCCGCTGGGCATTGGAGTCGCGCCCGTTCCGGGTGGACGATGCGCCCTTCTTGTGTGCCATGTCTCAGTCCCTCTTACTTCGCAGCCGCGGGGATACCGGTGACCTTGATCGCCGTGTACTGCTGGCGGTGACCCTGGCGACGGCGGTAGCCGGTCTTGTTCTTGTAGCGCAGGATGTCGATCTTGGCGCCCTTGTGGTGGTCCACGACCTCGGCCGTGACCTTGATACCGGCCAGGACCCACGGGTCGCTGGTCACGGCGTCGCCGTCGACAACGAGCAGGGTCGAGAGCTCGACCGTGTCGCCAACCTTGGCAGTGGAAATCTTGTCAACCTCAACGATGTCGCCGACAGCAACCTTGTGCTGGCGACCACCGCTGCGCACGATGGCGTACACGCGGATCTCTCTCTCACTCGGGATGGGAACCTCTGAAGCCAGCCGCTCACACGGGCCCGGGGGCCCGCGGCGTTCCGGAATCGGACGAGCGGCCTCTCCCGACGAGCGGGAGGGAGGTGCTCAGAGGCGCGACGTGTCGATCAGACACGCCGACGGTCTAGGTTACGGGCGGCTGCCACAAGGGGTCAAATTCGCCCGAGCGGGTGCGGGCCGCCCCCGTGGAGGGACGGCCCGCACCCGGTGGATCAGTCCTGGGCCGGAGCCGTGGTCTTCTCCGCCGCCTTCTTGGCCGGGGCCTTCTTGGCGGTGGTCTTCTTGGCCGCGGTCTTCTTGGTCGCCGCCGTCTTCTTGGTGGCGGCCTTCTTGGCCGTGGCCTTCTTGGCGGTCTTGCGGGCCGCCGTCTTCTTGGCCGGGGCGGCCTCGGTGTCGGCGTCGGCCGGCGCCTCGGGGGCCTCGGCCGGAGCCGCGGTCACCACGACGACGGCGGCCTCCTCGGCGCCCGCGGGCGAACCGGCGGGAGCGGTGGCCTTGCGGACCACCCGGCGGCGGGCACGCGGCGCGGCGGCCACGGGGGCCTCCTCGACGACGGGCTCGGCGACCGGCTCCACGACGGGCTCCGGCTCCGGGGCGGTCTCGACGACCGGCTCGGCGACGACGACCGGCTCGGCGACGACCTCGGCGACCGTCTCCGTGGTGGAGACGACCGGGGAGGTCACCCGGCGGGTCGCGCGGCGGCGGCCGCGCGGGGCCGGGGCGGCGGTCTCCTCGACCACCGGCTCGGCCGGCGCCTCGGCGACGGGCGCGGGCTCCACGACCGGCGCCGGGGCGGCGACGGGCTCCGGCTCGTACACGACGGCCTCGGTCTCGACGACCGGCGCCGGGGCGACCGGGGCGGACACCCGGCGGGTCGCGCGGCGACGGCCGCGACCGCGCGTGGCGGCGGCCTCGGCCTCGGCGGCGGAGCCGTACAGCTCCTCGTCCGCGGCGATCGGCTCCGGCAGGGCGATCGGGGCGGCGAGCTCCGCCGCGACCTCGGCCTCGGTCTCGACCTCGGTGTCGGCCTCCGGGGCCTCCACCTGCTCGTGCTCGTGCTCGTGGACGTGCTCGGCGCCGCCGCGGCCGCGCTTCTTCGAGCGCTTGCCGCCGCCACCGCCACCGGCGGTGGCCGGCTGCTCCATGTGCACGATGACGCCGCGGCCGTTGCAGTGGACGCAGGTCTCGGAGAAGGACTCCAGGAGGCCCTGGCCGACCCGCTTGCGGGTCATCTGCACCAGGCCGAGCGAGGTGACCTCGGCCACCTGGTGCTTGGTCCGGTCCCGGCCCAGGCACTCCAGGAGGCGGCGCAGCACCAGGTCGCGGTTGGACTCCAGGACCATGTCGATGAAGTCGATGACGACGATGCCGCCGAGGTCGCGCAGGCGCAGCTGGCGGACGATCTCCTCGGCCGCTTCGAGGTTGTTCCTCGTCACGGTCTCTTCGAGGTTGCCGCCCTGGCCGGTGAACTTGCCGGTGTTGACGTCGACGACGATCATCGCCTCGGTCTTGTCGATCACCAGCGAGCCGCCGGACGGCAGCCAGACCTTGCGGTCCAGCGCCTTCATGAGCTGCTCGTCGATCCGGTAGGTCGCGAAGACGTCGACCTCGCTGGTCCACTTGGACAGGCGGTCGGCCAGGTCGGGCGCGACGTGCGAGACGTACCCGTGGATGGTCTCCCACGCGTCGTCGCCGCTGACGATGACCTTGGAGAAGTCCTCGTTGAAGATGTCGCGGACGACGCGGACGGTCATGTCCGGCTCGCCGTAGAGCAGGCTCGGCGCGGACGTCGAGATCTGGGCGGCCTTCTTCTGGATGTCGGCCCACTGCGCCTGCAGGCGCTCGACGTCGCGGCGCAGCTCGTCCTCGCTCGCGCCCTCGGCGGCGGTGCGCACGATGACGCCCGCGTCCTCGGGGACGATCTTCTTGAGGATGGTCTTCAGGCGCGCGCGCTCGGTGTCCGGGAGCTTGCGGCTGATGCCGGTCATCGAGCCCTCGGGCACGTACACGAGGTAGCGGCCGGGCAGCGAGACCTGGCTGGTCAGGCGGGCGCCCTTGTGGCCGATCGGGTCCTTCGTGACCTGGACGAGGACCGACTGGCCGGACTTGAGGGCGCTCTCGATGCGGCGCGGGCCGTTGCCCATGCCGAGCGCCTCGAAGTTGACCTCACCGGCGTACAGGACGGCGTTGCGGCCCTTGCCGATGTCGACGAAGGCGGCCTCCATGGACGGCAGGACGTTCTGGACCTTGCCCAGGTAGACGTTGCCGACGTACGAGGTGGCCTGCTCCTTGTTGACGTAGTGCTCGACGAGCACGTTGTCTTCCAGGACGCCGATCTGGGTGCGCTCGCCGTTCTGGCGGACGACCATGACGCGCTCGACGGCCTCGCGGCGGGCGAGGAACTCGGCCTCGGTGATGATCGGGACGCGGCGGCGGCCCTGCTCGCGGCCTTCGCGGCGGCGCTGCTTCTTGGCCTCCAGGCGGGTCGAGCCCTTGATGGACTGGACCTCGTCGGCGCCGGTGCCGGGCTCGGCCTTCTCGCGGGCCGGGCGGGGCTCGCGGACCTTGACGACCGTGCGGACGCCCTCTTCGTCGGCGCCCTCGGCGTCGGCGGCGGCGTCCCCGCTGCGGCGGCGACGGCGGCGGCGACGACGGGAGCTGCTGGAACCGCCGGTGAAGCCCTCGGCCTCGTCCGACTCGTCCTCGCCGTCCTCGGCCTCCTCGGCCTCGTCCTCGGCGTGCGGCTCCTCGCCCTCCTCGGCCTCCTCGACCTCGGTGAGCTCACCGCGGCGGCGGCGGCGGCCACCGCGACGGCGACGGCGGGACGGGCGGTCCTCGTACTCGTCCGTCTCCTCGGCCTCGTCTGCCTCCTCGGCCTCGTCGGCGACGGCCTCGACCTCGGGCTCGTCGGCGACGGTGGCCGGGACGGGCTCGACGGCGACGGGCTCGCCGCGGCGGCGGCGGCGACGGCGGGAGCCGGTCTCGGCGCGCTCGGCGGGCTCCGGTGCCTCGACGGCCTCGACCTCGACCTCGGCCTCGACGACCTCGATCTCCTCGACCGTCTCGTCCTCCTCCGGCTCCACCGCGACGGCGGCGGCGGCCGCGGCGGCGGTCTCCGGGGTCTGGAACATCGGCTCGGTGAAGACCGGGGCCTGGAAGACGGCGACGGACGGGCGCGCGGCGCGGCGCGACTCCCTGGCCGGGGCCGGCTCGGAGGTGAACTGCGGGGAGGTCGCGCGGCGGCGGCCGCGGCCGCGGGTGGCGGCGGTCTCGGCGGCGGCGACCTCGGCCTCTTCGGCGGCGATCTGCGCGACGGTGGACGACGGCAGCGACTCGCCGGCGGCGGCCTCGGTGGCCACCTCGGGGGAGGTGGCCTTGCGGGTGGCACGGCGGCGGGTGCGGGCCGGCGGCGCGGCCTCGGCCTCGACCGGGGCGGCCTCCACGACCGGCTCGACGGCCGGGGCGGCGGCCACGGGCTCCGCGGCCTCCGCGGCCTCCTCGGCGACGTCCGCGACGACGGCGGGGGCGGTGGCCTTGCGGGTCGCGCGGCGGCGGGTGCGGGCCGGCGGGGCGGCCTCCTCCACGGGCTCCTCGGCGACGGCCGGGGCGGCCTCGGTCGGCTCCGCGGGCTCCTCGGCGGCGGCCGGGGAGGTCACGGGCGAGGTGGCCTTGCGGGTGGCACGGCGGCGCGCGGGACGCGCCGGAGCGGCCTCGGCGGCCTCCTCGGCGACGACCGGGGCCTCGGCGACCGGGGCGACGGCCTCGGCCACGGGGGTCTCCACGGCCGCGGTCTCGACGACCGGGGCGGTGGCCTTGCGGATGGCACGGCGGCGGGTGCGGGCCGGCGGCGCGGCCTCGGCCTCGACCGGGGCGGCCTCCACGGCCGCGGCCTCGGGGGCCGCCGTGGTCTCGGCGGAATCGGCGGTCGCGCCCGTCACCGGCGGACCGGCGGGGCGGGAAGCGGCGCGGCGCCTGCGGCGCGGCGGCAGCTTGTCACCGGGGGCATTGGTGTCTTCGTTGGACTCGAGCATGCGGGGTTCTCCCGTCACGCTCCCGGGCGCCGCGCCTGGTTCCGGTCCGGCGGCACGGTCGCGCCTGTGGCGCGGTGCCGCCGTCCGGGGCGCGGGCGCCGCACGGGAGCTCTGTGTCTGGCTCGCCGGTTCCGTACGCCCTGTGCGGACGGCCTGGCGAAAGTCTCCTGGTCAGTGCGCTGCCCGACCCAGGTGGCTCCCGAGTGCCAGGGCTGCGCTACAACGACCGCTCCCTACGCGGTACCCGCACCCGGCGCCGTCGCAGAGGTGGTCGCGGCGGCCGTGGTAGAAGCGGCCGTGACTGCCTCGCGGTCGGGCGCGAGCGGGTCGGTCACCGTGCCGGACTCCTCGTCGAAGAGCCCCTGCGCCAGCCTGGTCACCGCAGCGGGGACCGGCGGCGCCAGGTCGGCCACAGCTCGGAGACCGGACAGGACGTCGTCGGGTCGCACGGCAGGTGTCACGTGCCGAACAACCAGGCGCAGTATCGCACAGGCGCTGTCCAGCGGCCTATCGCCCTGGGGATCGCCCTGGGGACGTGCTGCCGTCAGCTCGGTGACCGCTGAGCGGGCGTCGAAGGTACGGACGCCGTTCTTGGTCTTGCGCTGTACTTCCACCGTCTCGGCCGCGAGAAACGCCTCGACGGCCTTCGTCGCGTCCTCGACCGTGACGCCTTCGAGCCGGAGCTCCCACACGGAGGCGGTGAGCCGGTCGGCGAGTCCGGAGGTCCGGGCCTCGACGGCGTCGGTGATGTCGAGGCCCGCCGGCAGGGACTCGTCGAGCAGGGCCCGCAGCGTCTCGGGGTCGCGCGCCTGGGTCAGCGCGATCTCCAGGTACTCGGCCTCGGAGCCGGTACCCGTCGGGGCGGCGTTGGCGTACGACACCTTGGGGTGCGGGGTGAAGCCGGCCGAGTACGCCATGGGCACCTCGGCGCGGCGCAGCGCACGCTCGAAGGCGCGCTGGAAGTCACGGTGGCTGGTGAACCGGAGGCGGCCGCGCTTGGTGTAGCGCAGTCGGATGCGCTGCACCGCCGGTGCGGGCGGCGGGCCTTCGGGCTGTCGCTTGCCCAGTGGTTCTTCTCCTCGGTGCGGGGCGGCGCGGGTGGCGCCGTCCACGAGATGTACGGGTTGCCCTGGGGGTCCCGCCCGGTTCACCCCCGCTTTCGCAGGGAGATCTCGGGGGCGGGCGCCGCGCCGGGGACGTTCGTTGTACTACCCAGAGTACGCGCCCGGGCCGCTCCCGGTTCCCCGGGCTCGGTCATCCGTGCTCCGCCGACCAGGGCTCGCCAGGTGTCCCGGCGGGCCTCCCGCACGGTCGCGCGCGCCGAGGCGAGCGCGTCGCGGACGGTCGCGCGGCCCGACGCGAGCGCCTCCCGCACGCCGGCGCGTGCCGAGGCCAGTGCCTCCCGCGCCGCCCGCCCGACCGTGGCGGCGAGCCTGCGGGCCGGGGCCCACACGCGGTCCCGCGCCCAGCGCCCGGCCGGTCGGGCGATCCGCGTCCACGCCCAGGCGGCGGGCCGCCCGACCAGGTTCCACGCCACCCACTTCACCGCCCGTCCGACGGCCCGCGACACGAACCCGGCGACCCGCCAGCACATCCCGAGCGCGTCCCGCACCTCCCGCGCGACGGGCACCAGGATCCGCGTCCAGAGCCATCGGACGGGGACCACGACGCCGTACCGGCCCACCGGCACGACCACGTACCGCCACAGCCCCGCCCACGGCCACACGAACAGGGCCTTCGCCAGCCACACCGCCGTCACCGCCAGCCCGTGCCCGACCCGCGGGAGGAACCACCCGAGGCCCCGCCCGACCTGCCGGAACGCCCGGCCGATGCCCCGGCCCAGCGGGCTCAGCACGTACCGGTCGAGCCATACGGCGGGCACGACCACGCCGTACCGGAAGAGCGGGACGAGGAGGTGGCGGAAGAGCGCGGCGAGGGGGATGAGGACGAGCTTCTCCAGGAGGAACAGCAGCGCCGTGCCGAGTCGTGTGAGGACCTCCCGGTACAGCCAGGCGGCTGGTACCGCGATCCCGTACCGGCAGACGGGCACGACCACGTGGCGCCACAGCCCCACCCAGGGCCACACGAACACGGCCTTCCCCAGCCAGAGGCCGGCCGCGGACAGTCCCCGCCACAACCAACCGGCCCCGCCGGCGAGCCCGCGGCCCAGTCCGGTGAGCGACCAGGCGAGCCCGCGGCCCAACCCCGTGAGCGACCGGGCGAGCCCGCGGCCCACCCGGACGAAGAACCACGCCAACCCCCGCCCGGCCCCGGTGCACACCCGCGCGAGGCCTCGGCCCACCCCGCTGGACACCCACGCAATCCCGCGCCCCACGGGTGCCAGGACCGTGCGGTGCAGCCAGCGCGACGGGCGGGCCACCGTGTGGTGGAGGAGCCGGCCGATGCCGTGGCCGACGGCGGTGAGGACCCGGCGGAGACCGCGGTTCAGGCCGGTGAGCAGCCGGGTCAGGGCCCGTCCCGTGGGGCGGAGGAGGGTGCGGTGGAGGAAGTGGGCCACGGCCGTCAGGGCGTCCCAGGACATGCGGACGGGGAGGACGATCAGCAGCACGACGATCCGGACGGGGATGCGGATCAGTGCCGGCGGAGGCGACGGGTTCTCCATGGTCATGCCGGAAATGACGCAACGGCCCGGCGGAGGGTTTCCCCTCGCGCCGGGCCGTCGCCGGAGCGTTACCCGATCGGACTACTTGACGACCGACAGCGGCAGCAGCTTCTTGCCGGTGGGGCCGATCTGGATGTGGGTGTCCATCTGCGGGCAGACGCCGCAGTCGAAGCACGGGGTCCAGCGGCAGTCCTCGACCTCGGTCTCGTCGAGCGAGTCCTGCCAGTCCTCCCAGAGCCAGTCCTTGTCGAGACCGGAGTCCAGGTGGTCCCAGGGCAGGACCTCCTCGTAGGTCCGCTCGCGGGTGGTGTACCAGGCGACGTCGACCCCGAAGTCGGGAAGCGTCTTCTCGGCGCAGGCCATCCAGCGGTCGTACGAGAAGTGCTCGCGCCAGCCGTCGAAGCGGCCGCCGTCCTCGTAGACCGCGCGGATGACGGCACCGATGCGGCGGTCGCCGCGGGAGAGGAGGCCCTCGACGATGCCGGGCTTGCCGTCGTGGTAGCGGAAGCCGATGGAGCGGCCGTACTTCTTGTCGCCGCGGATCTTGTCGCGGAGCTTCCGCAGGCGCTCGTCGGTCTCCTCGGCGGAGAGCTGCGGGGCCCACTGGAAGGGGGTGTGCGGCTTGGGGACGAAGCCGCCGATGGAGACGGTGCAGCGGATGTCGTTCTGGCCGGAGACCTTGCGGCCCTCGGCGATCACGTTCATCGCCATGTCGGCGATCTGGAGGACGTCCTCGTCGGTCTCCGTCGGCAGGCCGCACATGAAGTACAGCTTCACCTGGCGCCAGCCGTTGCCGTACGCGGTGGAGACGGTCCGGATCAGGTCCTCCTCCGAGACCATCTTGTTGATGACCTTGCGCATGCGCTCGGAGCCGCCCTCGGGGGCGAAGGTGAGACCGGAGCGGCGGCCGTTCCTGGTCAGCTCGTTGGCGAGGTCGACGTTGAAGGCGTCCACGCGGGTCGAGGGCAGGGAGAGACCGACCTTGTCGTCCGTGTAGCGGTCGGCCAGGCCCTTCGCGATCTCACCGATCTCGGTGTGGTCCGCGGAGGAGAGCGAGAGGAGGCCGACCTCCTCGAAGCCGGTCGCCTTGAGACCCTTCTCGACCATCTCGCCGATGCCGGTGATGCTTCGCTCCCGCACGGGGCGCGTGATCATGCCGGCCTGGCAGAAGCGGCAGCCGCGGGTGCAGCCGCGGAAGATCTCGACGGACATGCGCTCGTGGACGGTCTCCGCGAGCGGCACGAGGGGCTGCTTCGGGTACGGCCACTCGTCGAGGTCCATGACGGTGTGCTTGGAGACGCGCCACGGCACGCCGGACTTGTTCGGCACGACGCGGCCGATGCGGCCGTCCGGCAGGTACTCGACGTCGTAGAAGCCCGGAATGTAGACCGAGCCGGTCTTCGCGAGGCGGAAGAGGACCTCCTCGCGCCCGCCCGGCCGGCCCTCCGCCTTCCACGCGCGGATGATCTCGGTCATGTCGAGGACGGCCTGCTCGCCGTCGCCGATGATCGCCGCGTCGATGAAGTCCGCGATCGGCTCGGGGTTGAAGGCGGCGTGGCCGCCGGCGAGCACGATCGGGTGGTCGACGGTCCGGTCCTTCGCCTCCAGCGGGATGCCGGCCAGGTCGAGGGCGGTGAGCATGTTCGTGTAGCCGAGCTCGGTGGAGAAGCTCAGGCCGAAGACGTCGAAGGCGCTCACCGGGCGGTGCGAGTCGACCGTGAACTGCGGTACGCCGTGCTCCCGCATCAGCTCTTCGAGGTCCGGCCACACGCTGTAGGTGCGCTCGGCGAGGACGCCCTCGCGCTCGTTCAGCACCTCGTACAGGATCATGACGCCCTGGTTGGGCAGGCCGACCTCGTACGCGTCCGGGTACATCAGCGCCCAGCGGACGTCGGCGGACTCCCAGGGCTTGACCGTGGAGTTCAGCTCTCCACCGACGTACTGAATCGGCTTCTGCACGTGCGGGAGCAGAGCTTCGAGCTGCGGGAAGACAGACTCGGCAGCAGACATCTCGAACCTTCGTGAGCTGGCAGGGGGGCGACTCTCAAGCGTACCCCGGTGCTCAGCGGGTCAGTGCCGACCGGATGTGCGGGGCCGAGGCCCGCGCCCACGCCGTGGGCAGCTCGCGCTCGGCGGCCGCGGCCGCCGCCTCCTCGCGGCCGTACAGAAGTCCCCAGGTGAAGGCCGATTCGCCGACCCCGTGGGCTTGGACGCCGAGCTCGCGCAGGGTGGTGCGGGCGACGACGGAGTCGTGGTGTTCGCCGAGGAGGGACTGGACGGCCTTGACGCGTTTCGCGAGGCGCTTGGCGGGCTTGCCGAGGGTGGGGCGGGCCGCGTCGGCGGCGTAGCGGGCGCGTTTGGCGGCCTTGCGGGCTTCGTGGAGGGCGAGGTCGCGCTCGTGGCCGGGGGCGAGGGAGAGGGCGTGTGCGATCCGGCGGCCGAGGCGGTCGTGGTCCGCGCGGACGGCGCGGGCGAGGACCTTGCGGGCGTCGTGGCGGGCGGCCTTGCGCAGCGGCGGGGCGGCGAGGAGCGCGTCGAGGGTGTCGAGGAGGGCGAGGTGGCGGGCGGAGTCGAGGGCGGCGAGGGCCTGGTGCCGGGCGCTCTTGGCGCGGGCGGCGTCCCGACGGCGCAGTCGGGCCCTGACCGGGCCGAGGACCAGGGCGGCGGGCAGGTCCGCGACGTGGGCGCGCAGGCGGGCGTCGAGGACTTCCTGGTCGCGGGCGACGCCGAGCTCCCCGGCGAGCCACTTCAGTTCGTCGCCGACGGGGTCGGTGACGTTCCGGTCGAGGACGCGGCGGTAGGTCTTGAAGGCGCTGCGCAGGCTGCGGCAGGCGACCCGCAGCTGGTGGACGGCGTCGGGGAGGTCGCGCCGTACGGCGGGGTCGAGGGCGGTGATCGCGTGGACCTGTTCCCGTGCGTAGGCGAGGACGGCGGCCGCGGCGGTGCCGGGTTCCGCGGGGGCGTCCGCCTCCCGGGGGCCGCCGCCCGTCTCGGCGAGGGCCCTGGCCAGCTTGGACGCGGAGGCGGAGGGGTGGATGCCGGCCTTCCCGAGGCGCTTGCCGATCGCGTCGAGGAGCGCCGGGTCGGGTGCGCCGGGGCTGCCGGGGCCGTCCGGGCCGTCGGCGAGTTCCACCTCGATCTCGGTCCAGCCGGTCTCCGGGCCGTCCGGCAGCCGTGCGGCGTGCACGGTGTCGACGGAGAGTTCGGCGAGGAGGGTGCCGTCGGCGGCGAGGAGGTGGCGGACGTCCCGGGCCGAGCGGAGGCGTACGACGGGGACGACCGCGCCGGTCCGGACCCGGGAGCGAAGGAGCCCCGCCAGCTCACCCGGCAGGGTGTCGCCGAGCGGGGCCCTGATCTCGTCGCGGATGCCGGCGGCGACGGGGAACTTGGCGTGCCAGCCGGCGTCGCTCCCGCCGGTGCGGCGGCGGAGGGTGACCGAGTCGGCGGCGAGGCGCAGGTCGGGCGTGTCGTAGTAGACGGCGTCCAGTTCCATGACGCCCCGGTCCACGACCCGGGCGATCCCGGGGACCTCGGTGAGGTCCGGTAGCGGAGTCTCCCCGGTGGCTTCGTACTTCCGCTCGATCTCGCGCTTCGTCTCGGCCATACCTCGAATCTAGTCGCCGTCAGGCCGTCATCGGACGTTGGACGCGGATCGACTGGAGCAGTCCGATCGCCACCCAGACCGCGAACATCGACGAGCCGCCGTACGAGACGAACGGCAGCGGCAGGCCGGCGACCGGCATGATGCCGAGGGTCATGCCGATGTTCTCGAAGGACTGGAAGGCGAACCAGGCGATGATGCCGGCCGCGACGACGGTGCCGTAGAGCTCGGTGGTCTCGCGGGCGATCCGGCAGGAGCGCCAGAGGATGACGCCGAGGAGGACGAGGATCAGTCCGGCGCCGACGAAGCCGAGCTCCTCCCCCGCGACCGTGAAGACGAAGTCGGTCTGCTGTTCGGGGACGAACTGGCCGGTGGTCTGGGACCCCTTGAAGAGGCCGGAGCCGAGGAGGCCGCCGGAACCGATGGCGATCCGGGCCTGGTTGGTGTTGTAGCCGACGCCGGAGGGGTCGAGGTCGGGGTTGGCGAAGGCGGCGAAGCGGTTGATCTGGTACTCGTCGAGCATGCCGAGCGTGGTGACGAGGACCGCGCCGAGGACGCCCGCGCCGATCAGGCCGAGGACCCACCGGTTGGAGGCGCCGGAGGCGAGGAGCACGCCGAGCACGATGACGGCCATGACCATGACCGAGCCGAGGTCGGGCATCAGCATGACGATGCCCATGGGGAGGGCCGCGAGGGCGAGGGCCTTGGCGACGGTGCGGTGGTCGGGGTGGAGCTGGTCGCCGGCGTCGACCTTCGCGGCGAGCAGCATCGCCATGACCAGGATGATCGTGATCTTCACGAACTCGCTGGGCTGGAGGGAGAAGCCGCCGCCGACGACGATCCACGCGTGGGCGCCGTTGATGGTGGCGCCGAGCGGGGTGAGGACGGCGAGGATCAGCACGATCGACAGCGTGTAGAGGATCGGCACGGCGCCGCGCAGGGTGCGGTGGCCGAGCCAGATCGTGCCGATCATCAGGGCGAGGCCGATGCCGGTGTTGAGCAGGTGCCGGAAGAGGAAGTAGTACGGGTCGCCGTTGTTGAGCTCGGTGCGGCCGCGGGTGGCGGACCAGACGAGCAGGGATCCGATGCCGGAGAGCGCGAGCGCCGAGAGCAGGATCGGCCAGTCGAGCCGGCGGAGCACCGAGTCGCGGGCCGCCAGCTTGGCGAGGGTCCCGCGCTCGGGTGCGTACCGGGAGACGGAGAAGCCGTGGGGTGCGGTCATGGTTTCAGTCCCCCACTCGGCCCGCGGGCGGACCCGCGAGCGCCTGGTCGTCGTCGTCCGGCTTCTTCGCGCCGTCCGGCGCCTTCGGGGGCGCGTTCGGGTCGATCTTCCCGACCTCGGGGTCGTACGGCTTGATCTTCGGGGCGTCGATGGAGCCGTCGGCCTCGATCTTCGGCAGGGCCTTCTGCGGCTGCGGCAGCAGGGCCCGCTTGAGGTCCTGGTTGCCGGCGTCGTCGAGTCCGTAGAGCGCGTCGTAGATGTTGCGCACGGCGGGGCCCGAGGCGCCGGAGCCGGTACCGCCCTGGGCGATCGTCATGATGATCGCGTAGTCCTTGGTGTACGTGGCGAACCAGGAGGTCGTCTGCTTGCCGTAGACCTCGGCGGTACCGGTCTTGGCGTGCATCGCGATCTTGTCCTGCGGCCAGCCGCCGAATCGCCAGGCGGCCGTACCGCGGGTGGCGACTCCCGCGAGGGCCTCCTCTATCAACGCCTGGGTCTTGGCGTCCATGGGCAGCTTGCCGTGGGACTTGGGCTTGATCTCGGTGACCTTCTTGCCGTCGGGGCTGATGACGGCCTTGCCGACGGTGGGGTTCCAGAGGGTGCCGCCGTTGGCGATGGCGGCGTAGATGGTGGCCATCTGGATGGGGGTGACGAGGGTGTCGCCCTGTCCGATGGAGTAGTTGACGGAGTCACCGGCGCGCATGAGGTTGCCTTCGAGGCAGTTCTCGTAGGAGAGCTGCTGCACGTAGGTGCCGCCGCGCTTGCCGATCTTGCACCAGTAGTCCTTGTTGGCCGTCCAGAAGTTCTGCTTCCACTTCCGGTCGGGGACGCGGCCGGTGACCTCGTTGGGGAGGTCGATGCCGGTCTCGGCGCCGAGGCCGAACTGGTGGGCCGTCTTGTAGAACCAGTCCTTGGCGTCCTTCTTCGGCTTCATGCCGCCGTCGTTGAGCCACTGCTGGTGAGAGAGGGCGTAGTAGACGGTGTCGCAGGAGACCTCGAGGGCCTGGCCGAGGGTGATGGAGCCGTGGCCCTGGGACTCGAAGTTCTTGAAGACCTGGCCGCCGATGGAGTACGAGGAGGGGCACGGGTAGCGCCCGTTGAACTCGTATCCGGCGTTGACGGCGGCGGTCGTCGGGATGACCTTGAAGATCGAGCCGGGGGCGGCCTGGCCCTGGATGGCCCGGTTGAGGAGCGGGAAGTTCGAGTCCTTGCCGGTGAGGGCGGCGTAGTCCTTGGCGGAGATGCCGCCGACCCAGGCGTTGGGGTCGTAGTCGGGCTGCGAGGCCATGGCGACGATCCGGCCGGTCTTCGTCTCCATGACGACGACGGCGCCGGCGTCGGCCTTGTAGTTCTCGTTGGTGTTCCGGTCGTGGACCTTGCGGGCCTCGACCATCGCGTTGTGCAGCTCCCATTCGGCGACCGCCTGCACGCGGGCGTCGATGGAGGTGACGACGTTGGCGCCGGGCACGGCGGGGTCGCTCTTGGCCTGGCCGATGACGCGGCCGAGGTTGTCGACCTCGTAGCGGGTGACGCCGGCCTTGCCGCGCAGTTCCTTGTCGTAGGTGCGCTCCAGGCCGGAGCGGCCGACCTGGTCGGAGCGGAGGAACGGCGAGTCGGTGTCCTTGGCCTTCTCGATCTCGGCGTCGGTGACGGGCGAGAGGTAGCCGAGGACCTGGGAGGTGCGGGACTTGCCGGGGGCCGGGTAGCGGCGGACGGCGGTGGGTTCGGCGGTGATGCCGGGGAAGTCCTCGGCGCGCTCGCGGATCTGGAGGGCCTGCTGGGTGGTGGCCTCGTCGGTGACCGGGATCGGCTGGTAGGGCGAACCGTTCCAGCAGGGCTTGGGCGTCTTGGAGTCGCAGAGCCTGATCTTGTTGATGACGTCGTCGGGCTTCATGTCGAGGACGTCGGCGAGCCGGGTCAGGACGGTCTTGCCCCGGTCCTTCATCTTCATCAGCTCGGTGCGGGACGCGGAGACCACGAGGCGGGTCTCGTTGTCGGCGAGCGGCACGCCGCGGGCGTCGAGGAGCGAGCCGCGGACGGCGGGCTGGACGACCTGCTGGACGTGGTTGTTCTTCGCCTCGTCGGTGTACTCCTTGCCGTTGCGGATCTGGAGGTACCAGAGGCGGCCCCCCAGGGTGAGCAGCAGCGAGAAGACCAGGATCTGGATGACGACGAGCCGGATCTGGACCCGCGGGGTCCGCCCGGTCTCGGGGATGTTGCTCATACTGCCGGTGCCCCCTCGGTCACAGTCGCTTGACTCCCTTGATGCGTCCGGCCCGTGAGGCGCGGCTGCGGGCGGCCTTCACGCGCAGGCCGCCGCGCTGGTTGCCGATCCGCAGGCCGGTGCCGGAGGAGAGCCAGCCGGACGCGACGTCGGCGCCGTTGCCCCCGCCGGCGTCGGCGAGCGGATCGTTCTCGGCCCGTCTGGCCAGCGCCATGATGAGCGGCACCGTGAACGGCGCGAGGAGCAGGTCGTAGACGGCCGCGGTGAACAGCAGGAACCCGAGGCCGACATGGCGGGCGGCGGTGTCGCCGACGAGGGCGCCGACGCCGGCGTACAGCAGGGTGGAGCCGACGGCCGCGGCGACGACGACGGCCATGGGGCCGGTCGCGGAGGTCAGCCGGCCGTTGTCCGGGCGGGCGAGGCCGACCAGGTAGCCGATGACGCAGAGCACGAGGGCGTAGCGGCCGGCGGCGTGGTCGGCGGGCGGGGCCAGGTCGGAGAGCAGTCCCGCGGTGAAGCCGATGAGGGAGCCGCTGACGGGGCCGTAGACGAGGGCGAGGCCGACGACGGTGAGGAGGACGAGGTCGGGGACGGCGCCGGGGAGTTGGAGGCGGGCGAGGACGGAGACCTGGACGACCAGGGCGACCACGATCAGGGTGGCGGAGAGGAGGATGCGGTTGAACTTCACGGTGTCGCGTCCCCCTGGTCCTGCGGTGCCTGCTGGTTCTGGTTCGGCTTCTGCCCCTGTGGTGTGCCGTCGGCGGCCTGCTGTCCGTCCGGTGGCGGCGGGGTGACCGTGACGGTGACGGTCGGCGCGGGCTTCGGCTTCTGCGGCAGGACCATGTCGCGGGGGTCGGAGCGGGGGGCCTGGACGACGACGCCGACGATGTCGAGCTTGGTGAAGCCGACGTACGGGCGGACGTAGATGTTGCGGGTCAGGCCGCCGCCCGCGGGGTCGACGCGGACGACCTCGCCGACCGGCACGCCGGGCACGAAGGGCTTGTCTCCGCGCGAGCCGAAGGTGACGAGCCGGTCGCCGGGCTTGACCTTGGCCTTGCCGTTGAGGAGCTGGACCAGGAGGGGGCTGTCGCCCTGGCCGGTGGCGAAGCCGAGTTCGTCGGACTTCTCCATGCGGGTGCCGACGGTGAAGTCGGGGTCGTTGGCGAGGAGGACCGTGGAGGTGGAGGGGCCGACGGTGGTGACGCGGCCGACGAGTCCGGAGCCGTTGAGCACGGTCATGTCCCGCTTGATGCCGTCGCGGGCGCCGACGTCGATGGTGACGGTCCAGGAGAAGCCCTGGGCCGCTCCTATGGCGATGACCTGGGCGCCCTTGATGCCGTACTGCCCGGCGCCGGCGGTCTTGAGCATGGTGTCGAGCTCGCGGAGCCGGTTGCGGTTGCGGTCGTCGCTGCCGAGCTCGGCCTTGAGCTCGGCGTTCTCCTTCTCCAGGGCGGCGATCCGGGTGTGCCGCTCCCCGGAGTCCCTGACCGCGCCTATGGCGTTGCCGATCGGATCGACGGCCGCCGCCACGCCGTTCTCGACGGGACCGAAGACCGCGGCCGCGGCCTGTCGGGCACCGTCGACGGGTGACTCCTGGCCGCCGCGGATGTCCACCGTGATCAGTGCGAACGCGATGGCGATCAGCAGCACCAGGAGCAGCCGGCTCTCTCGTGTGTCCCTCACGTGCGGCGGCCGTGCCTTTCCTCGTGGTTCGGGTGTTCGGTTGTACGACTACGGGTACTGCGGGTGCTGCGGTCAGCGGCGCGGCTGGGCGTCCAGGACCTGCTGGAGGGCCTCGAACTCCTCCACGCACTTGCCGGAGCCGAGCGCCACCGAGTCCAGCGGGTCCTCGGCGATGTGGATCGGCATGCCGGTCTCGCGGCGGAGCCTCTCGTCGAGGCCGCGCAGCAGGGCGCCTCCACCGGTGAGAACGATGCCGCGGTCCATGACGTCACCGGAGAGCTCCGGCGGGCACTTGTCGAGGGTGGTCTTCACCGCGTCGACGATGGCGTTGACCGGCTCCTCGATGGCCTTGCGGACCTCGGCGGCGGAGATGACCACGGTCTTGGGCAGACCGGAGACGAGGTCGCGGCCGCGGATCTCGGTGTGCTCGTCCTTGTCGAGGTCGTACGCCGAGCCGATGGTGATCTTGATCTGCTCGGCGGTCCGCTCACCGAGGAGGAGCGAGTACTCCTTCTTGATGTGCTGGATGATCGCGTTGTCGAGCTCGTCGCCGGCGACCCGGATCGACTGTGCCGTGACGATTCCGCCGAGGGAGATGACGGCGACCTCGGTGGTGCCGCCGCCGATGTCGACGACCATGTTGCCGGTGGCCTCGTGGACGGGGAGGCCCGCGCCGATGGCCGCCGCCATGGGCTCCTCGATGATGTGCACCTGGCGGGCGCCGGCCTGGGTGGACGCCTCGATGACGGCGCGGCGCTCCACTCCGGTGATGCCGGAGGGCACGCAGACGACGACGCGGGGGCGGGCCAGGTAGCGACGCTTGTGGATCTTGAGGATGAAGTAGCGGAGCATCCGCTCGGTGATCTCGAAGTCGGCGATGACGCCGTCCTTGAGCGGGCGGACGGCGACGATGTTGCCGGGCGTCCGGCCGATCATCTTCTTCGCTTCCGCGCCGACCGCGAGGATGCCGCCGGTGTTGGTGTTGATCGCGACGACGGACGGCTCGTTCAGAACGATGCCCCGACCCCTGACGTACACCAGCGTGTTGGCGGTCCCGAGGTCGACAGCCATGTCACGGCCGATGAACGACATTGAGTTCCCCTTGATTTCCCATGGCTGAGAGTGGTGCGGCGATGGAGTTTTCCATCGTAGTGCCGCCTGCGCGGATGCCGCGCGTTGGTCCACCTCTGTACGTGGTGACGGCAGGACGCGGCGATCCGTTCCCGGGATTGGCGTTCATATGCCTGGGGGCGACCGAAATTCCTTCGGTCGCCCCACAGGGTGCTTCGTTCGGCTGACTCCGGGTCAGATCAGACGAGGCCGGGGAAGAAGATCTTCAGCTCGCGGAGCGCCGACTCCTCGGAGTCCGAGGCGTGGATCAGGTTCTCCCGGACGATCGTGCCGAAGTCGCCGCGGATGGAACCGGGGGCGGCGGCGATCGGGTCGGTCGGGCCGGCGAGCTGCCGGACGCCCTCGATGACCCGCTCGCCCTCGACGACGAGCGCCACGACCGGACCGGAGGACATGAAGCCCATCAGCGGCTCGTAGAACGGCTTGCCCTTGTGCTCGCCGTAGTGCTGCTCAAGGGTCTCCTGGTCCAGCTCGCGCAGCTCCAGGGCCGCCAGGGTCCAGCCGGCCTTGCGCTCGATACGGCCGATGATCTCGCCGATCAGGCCACGGCGGACGGCGTCGGGCTTGAGCAGGACGAGCGTGCGCTGGCTCACGGGGTGACTCCTTCGGAAAAGCGGTGTGCGGGACCTCCGAGGCTACAGGTCCCGCACGTGCTTCGATTACGCAGCGTCAGGCCCTGCCGAGGCCCCCGCGGCCTGCGCCTCGGCCCAGCGCGCCTTGATGTCGTCGATCCGTCGCCCGTAGTGAACGGAGGCCCACCACAGGCCGGCGAAGACCGCGCCCAGGAAGAACATGGTGGGGACGACGAAGCCGCTGAGGATCAGGCCGATCTGCAGGGCCCAGCCGAGCTGCACGCCGCCGGGACGGGTGACCATCCCGCACAGCAGCACCGAGAAGACCATCGCGACACCGCAGACCCACCAGACGGTGGACATCGCGAGGCCGTCGTCCTTCATGGCGACGAGCCCGGCGAAACCGATGACGAAGAACTCGCCGATGAGCGTCGAGGAACAGAGCGTACGCATCGGATCAGCCCCTCCGCAGCAGCAGCCGGGCGTCGCCGACCGTGAAGATCGAACCGGTGACGAGGACGCCCGCGCCGCCGTACTCGGCCTCTTCCTCCGCAAGGGTGATGGCGGCCTCGATGGCGTCGTCGAGCCGCGGCTCGACGACGACCCGGTCCTCGCCGAAGACCTCGACCGCGGTCGCGGCCAGCGCGTCCACGTCGGTGGCCCGCGGCGTGGAGTTCGCCGTGATCACGACCTCCGCGAAGATCGGCTCGAAGGCCTCCAGGAGCCCCTTGGCGTCCTTGTCGCCGCTCGTGGAGACCACGCCGATGAGCCGGGAGAAGCCGAAGGCCTCGCTGATGCCCTCCGCCGTGGCGCGCGCGCCGTGCGGGTTGTGCGCGGCGTCCAGGATGACCGTCGGGGAGGAGCGGACGATCTCCAGGCGGCCGGGCGAGGCCACCTGGGCGAAGGCCCGGCGGACCGTGTCCACGTCCAGCGTCCGGGCGTGCTCGGCGCCGATCCCGAAGAAGGCCTCGACCGCGGCGAGCGCCACGGCGGCGTTGTGCGCCTGGTAGGCGCCGTGCAGCGGCAGGAAGAGGTTGTCGTACTCGCCGCCCAGGCCGCGCAGGGTGAGGAGCTGGCCGCCGACCGCGACCTCGCGGGAGACGATGCCGAACTCCATGCCCTCGCGGGCGACGGTGGCGTCCGCCTCGACGGCCTTCTTCAGCAGGACCTGGGCCGCGTCCACCGGCTGCTGGGCCAGGATCACGGTCGCGCCCTGCTTGATGATCCCGGACTTCTCGCCGGCGATCTCGCCGGTCGTCCCGCCGAGCCGGTCCGTGTGGTCCAGGTCGATCGGGGTGACGACGGCGACGGAGCCGTCGATGACGTTCGTCGCGTCCCAGGTGCCGCCCATGCCGACCTCGACGACGGCCACGTCGACCGGGGCGTCCGCGAAGGCCGCGTAGGCCATTCCGGTGAGGACCTCGAAGAAGGAGAGGCGGTACTCCTCGCGGGCGTCGACCAGCTCCACGTACGGCTTGACGTCCTGGTACGTCTCGATGAACCGCTCGGCGGAGATCGGGGCGCCGTCCAGGCTGATCCGCTCGGTGATGGTCTGCACGTGCGGCGAGGTGTACCGCCCGGTGCGCAGCTCGAAGGCGCCGAGCAGGGCCTCGATCATGCGGGCCGTCGACGTCTTGCCGTTGGTGCCGGTGATGTGGATCGAGGGGTACGCGCGCTGCGGCTCGCCGAGGACGTCCATCAGGGCCGCGATCCGCTTGACCGAGGGCTCCAGCTTGGTCTCGCCCCAGCGGGTGGACAGCTCGGTCTCGACCTCGCGGAGCGCCTTGTCGAGCTCCGGGTCCTCGGGGCGGCTGGGTACGGGGTCGCCCTGCGGCGCGCCGCCCTGCGTGCGCAGGGTACGGCTGCCGGCCTCGATCACCGCCAGGTCGGGGTCGCGGTTCGTCTCGGTGTCGACGATGTCGTCGAACTGGTCATTCGGGTCGCTCGGCTCGCTCACGGGGCCAGTCTACGGAGGCGTACCGACAGGACCATGGACCCACCCCTTTCGGGACTTTCGGTCCACCGCCCGCCGGATCGGCCCGGCAAACTTGGCGATCATGGACATAGGGATCGACCTCGGCACGGCCAACACGCTCCTGTACGCACGCGGCCGGGGCATCGTGCTCGACGAGCCGTCCGTGGTGGCGGTGCAGGAGGGCTCCCGGCACGCGCTCGCGGTCGGCACGGAGGCGAAGGAGACCATCGGCCGCACGCCGGGGTCGATCACCGCGATCCGGCCCCTGCGCGACGGCGTGATCAGTGACTACGAGGCGGCCGAGGAGATGATCCGGCACTTCGTGCGCAAGGCCGTGCCGGGCCGCAGGCGCCCCCGCACCCGGATGGTGGTCTGCGTGCCCAGCGGGGTGACCCAGGTCGAACGCCGGGCCATCGTGCACGCCTCGCTGTCGGCCGGCGCCCGCGCGGTGCACCTGATCGAGGAGCCGATGGCGGCGGCGATCGGCGCCGGGCTGCCCGTCTCCGACCCGCGCGGCTCGATGGTGGTCGACATCGGCGGCGGCACGACCGAGGTGGCGGTGATCTCGCTGGGCGGGATCGTCACCGCCCGGTCGCTGCGGGTCGGCGGCGACCGCCTCGACACGGCGATCACCGACTACGTGCGCAAGGAGCACTCGCTGCTCATCGGCGAGCGGACCGCCGAGGACGTCAAGGTCGCGATCGGCACGGCGTGGCCGGTGCCGGGCGGCGAGGAGCTGGAGCGCCGGACGTTCACCGTCCGCGGCCGGGAGAAGGTCAGCGGGCTGCCCCGGACGGTGGAGCTGACGGTGCCGGAGGTGCGCACGGCGCTGGACGAGCCCGTCGAGGCGATCATCGCGGCCGTCCGGGTGACCCTGGAGGAATGTCCGCCGGAGCTGTCCGGCGACGTGATGGAGCACGGCATCGTCCTCACCGGCGGCGGGGCGCTGCTGCCCGGCCTCGATCTGCGGATGGCCTCCGCGACGGGCATCCCGGTCTTCGTCGCGGACCGGCCGTTGGACTGCGTGGCCCTGGGCTCGGGTCGGTGCGTGGAGGACTTCGACGGCCTCCAGCGCGTGATGGGGAAGGCGGAGACGGTCCGCTGAGCGGGAGGGGGCACCCGCCCTGGCGGGCGGGGCCCGTCGGGAGCTGCCGGCGGGCGGGGCCCGTGGGGAGCTGCCGGCGGGCGGGGCCCGTGGGGAGCTACTGGCGGCCGAGGCCCGTGGGGAGCAGGGCCGTGACCGCGTAGGTGCCGCCCTCGCGGCGGGCCTCGAGGGTGCCGCCCATGCTGGTGACGCGTTCCTCCATGGAGAGCAGGCCGGTGCCGGTGGAGACGGGGGACGGGGCGGGCGGGGTGGTGGGCAGCGGGTTGCGGACCTCGATCCGCAGATCGGGCCCCGCGACCGTGATCGCGACCGTCACCGGGAGGCCGGGCGCGTGCTTGGCGGCGTTCGTCAGGCACTCGCGGACGACCCGGTGGACGGCCGCCTGCCGGAGCGGCGACAGCGCCTTGGCCTCCTCGGCGACCGTCAGGTCGACGGCGCCGCCCATCCGCTCGCTCTCCGCGGCGAGCGCGGCGAGCCCTTCGAGGCCGGGGGTGGCGGCGTCCCGGTCGGCGCGGCGCACGATCGTCTCGTTGAGCATGAGGTGGGCGCGGCGGGCGGTGTCGGCGAGCTCCTCGAAGTCCTTCTGGTGGGAGTCGCCCCTGGACCGTACGG
Organism: Streptomyces sp. NPDC056361; assembly: GCF_042262805.1. Taxonomy (NCBI): domain Bacteria; kingdom Bacillati; phylum Actinomycetota; class Actinomycetes; order Kitasatosporales; family Streptomycetaceae; genus Streptomyces; species Streptomyces sp. NPDC056361. The sequence goes on along the minus strand of NZ_JBHJQI010000049.1, from coordinate 7,558 downwards.
CGAGGACCTCGGCCCGCACCGCGAGGACGGTGAGCTCGCGGCCGACGAGGTCGTGGACGTCCCGTCCGACGGAGATCCGCTCCTCCTGGACGGCCTGCCGGGCGGCGGCCTCGCGGCGCTGGACCTCCAGGGCGCGGACGAGGTCCTGGCGGTAGGCGGCGATGCCGACGCCCGCCGCGAGGACGCCGATGGGGACGACCAGGCTGAGGAAGTCGCTGAGGGTCTCGCCGTGCTCGGCGGGCCAGCCGGGCGTCAGGTAGAGCCCGTACGCCACGGCGACGTACAGCAGGGTCGCGACGATCGCGGCGCGGCGCCCCCGGAACCGCCCGATCGAGTACAGCGCGAACTGGATCATGGTCAGCTCGTGCAGCCATCCCATCAGGCCGAGCGCGACGACGTACGGCACCCACGGCAGCCGCCGCCTGAGCACCAGGGTGGCCGCGCCGGCCGCGAGGACCAGGGTGGCGGTGACGCCGGTGAGGGAGTTGTCGGCGCGGGCGAGCCCCGGCACGTCCAGGACCATCAGGCCGAAGGCGCTGAGCGCGGCGACGACGTCGAGGGCACGGGGCGAGACCGCCCACCGGTCCACGCAACGGCGGAGCGCGGGGACGGCGGGGAGGCGGAGCATGCCCTCCATCATCCAGGGTCCTTCGTCCCGGCACCGCGGACCGGAAGTCCCGTCTGGTGTGAGATAGGGCACTTCGCCCGATTTGACGGAGTCTCAGGGGTGCGCGAAGGGCCCGGAACCGATGACCGGTTCCGGGCCCTTCGCGTCGTACGGATCAGGCCTGCGGCAGGTTCGCCAGCTGGGTCTGGATGCGGGCGATGTCCTCGTCCGCCTTGGCGAGGCGGCCCTTGATCTTGTCCACGACGTTGTCCGGGGCCTTGGCCAGGAAGGCCTCGTTCCCGAGCTTGGCCTCGGCCTGGGCCTTCTCCTTCTCGGCGGCCGCGAGGTCCTTGGCGAGGCGCTTGCGTTCGGCGGCCACGTCGATGGTGCCCGAGAGGTCGAGCGCGACCTCGCCGCCGACGACCGGCAGGGTGGCGGTGGCCGCGAAGCCCTCGCCCTCCGGCTGGAGGCGCAGGATCTGGCGGATGGCGGCCTCGTGGGCGGCGAGCGGGGTGCCGGTCAGCGCGAGGCGGGCGGGCACCTTCTGGGCGTCCTGGAGGCCCTGCTCCTTGCGGAACCGGCGGACCTCGGTGATGGCCCGCTGGACCAGCGCGATCTCCTGCTCGGCGGCCGGGTCGCGGAAGCCGCTGTCCTTCGGCCAGTCGGCGACCACGAGGGACTCGCCGCCGGTGAGCGTGGTCCACAGCGTCTCGGTGACGAACGGGACGACCGGGTGGAGCAGTCGCAGCATGACGTCGAGGACCTCGCCGAGGACGCGGCCGGAGACCCGCGCGCCCTCGCCGCCAGCGAAGAACGTCGTCTTCGACAGCTCGACGTACCAGTCGAAGACCTCGTCCCACGCGAAGTGGTAGAGCGCCTCGCTGAGCTTGGCGAACTGGAAGTCGTCGTAGTACGCGTCGACCTGGGCGACGGTCTCGTTCAGGCGGGACAGGATCCAGCGGTCGGTCGCCGACATGTCCTCGGGGGCCGGCAGCTCGCCCTCGATCGTCGCGCCGTTCATCAGCGCGAAGCGCGTGGCGTTCCAGATCTTGTTGGCGAACTTGCTGGAGGCCTGGACCCAGTCCTCGCCGATCGGGACGTCGGCGCCCGGGTTGGCGCCCTTGGCCAGGGTGAAGCGGACGGCGTCGGAGCCGTACGCGTCCATCCAGTCCAGCGGGTCGACCGCGTTCGGGTTGGACTTCGACATCTTCTTGCCGAACTCGTCGCGGACCAGACCGGTGAGGGCGACCTGCTTGAACGGGGCCTCGCCGTCCATCGCGTACAGGCCGAACATCATCATCCGGGCGACCCAGAAGAAGATGATGTCGTGGCCGGTGAGCAGGACGTCGGTCGAGTAGAACTTCGCCAGGTCGGGGGTCTTCTCCGGCCAGCCGAGCGTGGAGAACGGCCACAGGCCGGACGAGAACCAGGTGTCCAGGACGTCGGAGTCCTGGGTCCAGCCCTCGGCCTCGGTGCCGGGCGCCTCCTCGTCGGGTCCGACGCAGACGACCTGGCCCTCGGGGCCGTACCAGATCGGGATGCGGTGGCCCCACCACAGCTGGCGCGAGATGCACCAGTCGTGCATGTTGTCGACCCAGTCGAAGTAGCGCCGGGACAGCTCCTTCGGGTGGATCTCGACGGAGCCGTCGCGGACGGCGTCGCCGGCGGCCTGCGCCAGCGGGCCGACCTTGACCCACCACTGCATCGAGAGACGCGGCTCGACGGTCGTCTTGCAGCGCGAGCAGTGACCCACCGAGTGCATGTACGGGCGCTTCTCGGCGACGATCCGGCCCTGCTCCTTGAGCGCGCCGACGATCGACGAACGGGCCTCGAAGCGGTCCAGGCCGAGGAACGGGCCGTGGACGGTGATCACGCCGTGCTCGTCCATGACGGTGAGCGAGGGCAGGTCGTGGCGGCGGCCGATCTCGAAGTCGTTCGGGTCGTGCGCCGGGGTCACCTTGACGGCGCCGGTGCCGAACTCCGGGTCGACGTGGGTGTCCGCGACGACCGGGATCGTGCGGTCGGTCAGCGGCAGCTTGATCTGCTTGCCGACCAGGTGCTTGTACCGCTCGTCGTCGGGGTGGACGGCGACGGCCGTGTCACCGAGCATCGTCTCGGCGCGGGTGGTGGCGACGACCAGCGACTCGTCCCCCTCGCCGTAGCGGATGGAGACCAGCTCGCCGGCGTCGTCCTGGTACTCGACCTCGATGTCCGAGATGGCGGTCAGACAGCGCGGGCACCAGTTGATGATGCGCTCGGCGCGGTAGATCAGACCGTCCTCGTAGAGGTCCTTGAAGATCCGCTGGACGGCCTTCGAGAGGCCCTCGTCCATGGTGAAGCGCTCGCGCGACCAGTCGAGACCGGCACCGAGGCGGCGCAGCTGGCCGAGGATCCGGCCGCCGTACTCCTCCTTCCACTGCCAGACGCGCTCGACGAATTCCTCGCGGCCCAGGTCGTGGCGGGACTTGCCCTCCTCGGCGAGCTGCTGCTCGACCTTGTTCTGGGTCGCGATGCCGGCGTGGTCCATGCCCGGCAGCCAGAGCGTCTCGAAGCCCTGCATCCGCTTGCGGCGGGTCAGGGCGTCCATCAGCGTCACCTGGAACGCGTGGCCCAGGTGCAGCGCGCCGGTGACGTTCGGCGGCGGGATGACGATGGTGTACGGCGGCTTGTCGCTCGTCGCGTCCGCCTCGAAGTACCCGCGCTCTACCCAGCGCTCGTACAGCGGCCCCTCTACCTCGGCCGGCGCGTACTGGGTCGGCAGTTCGGTCGTGGGCGCTGTCTGCTGCTGAGTGTTCTCGGTCACGGGGCCAGTTTAGGGGTGTCCCAGGCCTGTCCTGAAACGCTTTGGTTCGGTAACGGTGTGGCCCCCGCCGCACTTCCACGCCGCCGGTTCCGCCAGGATGTTCGGTAGGCATAAACATCTTGTGAGGGGAACCTGTCGATGAGCTACAACCAGCCGGGCCCGTACGGCGGCCAGCCGCCCCAGCAGCCCGGGCCCTACGGCGGCCAGCCGGGCCCCTACGGCCAGCAGCCCGGCCCGTACGGTCAGCAGCCGCAGGCTCCCCAGCCCGGTTACGGATACCCCCAGCAGGCCCCGCAGGGCGTCCCGCCGCAGCAGCCCTACGGCTACCCGCAGCAGCAGCCCGGCCCCTACGGCCAGCAGCCCCCGTACGGCGCCCCCCAGGGCCCCGGCGGCTACGTCCCCCACCCCCCGGCCCCCAAGAAGTCCAAGGCCGGCTGGGTCATCGGGGCCGTCGCGGTCGTCGCGGCGATCGGCGTGGGCGCGTACTTCCTGCTCGGCGGCGGCGGTTCCTCGGTCGCCGACGACGGCCCGCACAAGCTGATCACCCCGGAGACGGTCCTCGGCGAGTACAAGAAGGCTCCGGACAAGGGCGGCTCCTCCTCCGGGGACGACTCGCTGGCGGAGGCCGAGAAGAACGGCGTCAAGAACGCCAAGAAGGTCAAGGCCACCTACCAGGTGGAGAACAAGGCGAACCCGCTCGCCAGCAAGATGATCTCCTTCAGCGGTCTCTACGGCGAGATCGACGACCCGGAGAAGGTCGTCGACGCCGTCTTCGCCAGCGCCAAGGCCGAGGCCGACAAGGACGCCGGCAAGGGCGACGCCCCGCAGCTGGAGGGCAGCCCCCAGGCGTACGAGCCGGACGGCCTCGACGGCGCGGTCCTCAAGTGCCAGCAGGCCAAGGGGAAGGGCGACGCGTCCACCGGCGTGCCCACGTTCACCGTCACGATGTGCGTGTGGGCCGACCACAGCACCGTGGGCTTCGTGGTCCCGGTCGACATGTCCGCCATGATGACCGGCAAGGGCGCCTCCGGCGAGGAGGCCGCCGGCATCGCGGCCAAGCTCCGCAAGGAGGTCCGCGTCAAGTCCTGACCGGCTGACCGGACATGAGTGAGGGGGTCCCGCCTTCGGGCGGGACCCCCTCATCCGTGTGCGACCGGTGTCAGGCCGACTTCTCGTGCCTGCCGTCGTTCTTCACGATCCGCGGGACCAGCGTCGGGTTGACGTTGTTGCGGACGACGTCGGCCGTGATGACGACCCGGGCGACGTCCTTGCGGGACGGGACCTCGTACATGACCGACTGGAGGACTTCCTCCATGATGGCGCGCAGGCCGCGCGCGCCGGTGCCGCGGAGGATCGCCTGGTCGGCGATGGCCTCCAGGGCCGGGCGGTCGAAGTCCAGCTCCACGCCGTCGAGTTCGAAGAGGCGCTGGTACTGCTTGACCAGTGCGTTGCGCGGCTCGACGAGGATCTGGAGGAGCGCCTCGCGGTCCAGGTTGTGGACCGAGGTGAGGACGGGGAGGCGGCCGATGAACTCCGGGATCATCCCGAACTTCACCAGGTCCTCCGGCATGACCTCCTGGAACTGGTCGCTCGCCTCGATCTCGCGCTTGGAGCGGATGGTCGCCCCGAAGCCGATGCCCTTGGCGCCCGCCCGCGACTCGATGATCTTCTCCAGGCCGGCGAAGGCGCCGCCCACGATGAAGAGCACGTTCGTCGTGTCGATCTGGATGAACTCCTGGTGCGGGTGCTTCCGCCCGCCCTGCGGCGGTACGGAGGCGGTGGTGCCCTCCAGGATCTTCAGCAGGGCCTGCTGCACGCCCTCGCCGGAGACGTCACGCGTGATCGACGGGTTTTCGCTCTTACGGGCGACCTTGTCGATCTCGTCGATGTAGATGATCCCGGTCTCGGCCTTCTTGACGTCGTAGTCCGCGGCCTGGATCAGCTTGAGCAGGATGTTCTCGACGTCCTCGCCGACATAGCCGGCCTCCGTCAGCGCCGTCGCGTCGGCGATGGCGAACGGGACGTTGAGCATCCGGGCCAGAGTCTGCGCGAGCAGCGTCTTCCCCGAGCCCGTGGGGCCGAGCAGCAGAATGTTGGACTTCGCCAGCTCGATGGCGTCGTCCCGGCCCTGCGCGCCGCCGTTCTCGCCGGCCTGGACGCGCTTGTAGTGGTTGTACACCGCGACCGAGAGGGCCTTCTTCGCGGGCTCCTGCCCGACGACGTACCCCTCGAGGAACTCGTAGATCTCGCGGGGCTTCGGGAGTTCCTCCCAGCGCACCTCGCTCGTCTCCGCGAGTTCTTCCTCGATGATCTCGTTGCAGAGGTCGATGCACTCGTCGCAGATGTACACACCGGGTCCCGCGATGAGCTTCTTCACCTGCTTCTGGCTCTTTCCGCAGAACGAGCACTTGAGCAGGTCGCCGCCATCACCGATGCGTGCCACGAGGTGCTTCCCCTTCGCCTGGGAGTGCTTGGTTCAGCGACTCCTGGTGCCTCATATTCGACGGTACCTTGCCGGGCCCCTCGTTCGGGCCCCCCTTGGCACGGTTCACATGGTCGCGATTCGGCCACGCGGACCGTGCCAGGGGAAGGTCGGGCGTCAGTGTGCCGCGGAGGCCGTGCTCTTGCGGGTCGAGACGATCTGGTCGACCAGGCCGTACGCCAGGGCGTCCTCGGCGGTCAGGATCTTGTCGCGCTCGATGTCGTCACGGATCTTCTCGATCGGCGTCGAGGAGTGCTTGGCCAGCATCTCCTCGAGCTGGCTGCGCATGCGCAGGATCTCGTTGGCCGCGATCTCCAGGTCGGAGAGCTGCTCACGGCCGGTGCCGCCGGAGGGCTGGTGGATCAGCACGCGGGCGTTCGGCAGGGCCATCCGCTTGCCGGGGGTACCGGCGGCGAGCAGCACGGCCGCGGCGGAGGCCGCCTGGCCCATGCAGACCGTCTGGATGTCCGGCTTCACGAACTGCATCGTGTCGTAGATGGCCGTCAGCGCGGTGAAGGAGCCACCGGGGCTGTTGATGTAGATCGAGATGTCGCGGTCCGGGTCCATCGACTCCAGGCACAGCAGCTGCGCCATGACGTCGTTGGCGGAGGCGTCGTCGATCTGCACGCCGAGGAAGATCACGCGCTCCTCGAAGAGCTTCGCGTACGGGTCGTACTCGCGGATGCCCTGCGAGGTGCGCTCGACGAAGCGCGGCACGACGTAGCGGTTGTCCATCGGCGCGCCGGTGTAGAGGCCGCTCGCGGAGAGGTTGTTAAGCATCGGGGTGTTCACCGTCCTGGTGGCGTTCGGCGGGGGGCTGGGGCTCTTCGGCGGCCGGCGCTCAGGCGCCGGTGCCGCCGCCGCCCGGAACACCCGCGGCGTGCGTGATGATGTCGTCGATGAGGCCGTACTCCTTGGCCTCCTCCGCGGTGAACCAGCGGTCGCGGTCGCCGTCGCGGATGATCGTCTCGACGGTCTGGCCGGAGTGCTGCGCGGTGATCTCGGCCATGCGCTTCTTCGTGCGCAGCAGGTACTCGGCCTGGATCTTGATGTCGGAGGCCGTGCCGCCGATGCCGGCGGAGCCCTGGTGCATCAGGATGTCGGTGTTCGGCAGCGCGAAGCGCTTGCCCGGGGCACCGGCGGTGAGCAGGAACTGGCCCATGGAGGCCGCCATGCCCATACCGATGGTGACGACGTCGTTCGGGATGAACTGCATGGTGTCGTAGACGGCCATGCCGGCCGTCACCGAGCCGCCGGGGCTGTTGATGTACAGGAAGATGTCCTTCTCCGGCTCGGCGGCCAGGAGGAGCATCTGGGCGGTGATCTTGTTGGCGATCTCGTCGTCGACCTGCTGGCCGAGGAAGACGATGCGCTCGCCGAGGAGCCGGTTGTAGACATGGTCGCCGAGGCCGCCACCGATGGACGGCTCACCCGCGGCGTAAGGCTTCAGATTCGTCACGTATCCACCTGCTCGTCTCCGACGGCCCGGGCCGTCTCAGCGTCTCGTTCAGAGGGCACTGCCCTCGTATTCATGGACCCTAACGCGCAGGTAGGACAACGCCATCCCGGTTCCCGAACTGTTCGCTGGGAGCGCAAGGTAGTTGGGGGCGTGTAACGGGGTCCCGGTACGTCCACGGGCCCGTACGCACAGCAGTGCGTACGCGCC
>NZ_JBHJQI010000048.1:9344-56697 GCF_042262805.1 Streptomyces sp. NPDC056361 | reverse complement strand
GTACCGGTGCCGACACGGACGGCGGTGCCGTCATCGGTCCACGTCTTGAGCCAGCCGACGACCGTCTGCCGGGAGGTGCCGTGCTCCTGGGTGAGCGCCCGGGCGATCGCGGAGGCCCCGGTGCCCTCCGGCCCGGCGGCCAGGAGCAGGGCGAGCGCGGCGGTGCGGGCGGCGTTGTCCTCGTCGCGGAGTGCGGACAGGTTCAGCCCGCCCGTCGTGGGCGGCTGCCCGGCCGGCGGCTCCGCCCCGGTGGGTTCGGGGGTGGTGGCGAACTGGGCGTCGATCTGCTCGCGGAACTCCCGCGCCAGCCGGTCCGCCTCCGACTCGGCCGCGGGCTCCGGGGTGCGCAGCGCGGACAGGTTCAGCCCACCGGCTGCGGTGGTCTGCGACGGCCGGGCCGGTGCCGCCGTGGGGGTGTGGTCGTTCATCCAGTCGGTGCGGGAGGTGTCCCAGCGGCGGGCGTAGTCCGGTCCGGCCGCCTTGGCGGAGATCGCGTCGAGGGTGGGGTGGCGGTCGGAGGTGGCGGCGACGATGTCGCGGATCTGGTTGGGCAGGATCCGCCACGACTTGAACAGGCCGGCCGACGATTCGGGGGTGCCGATGAACCCGGAGCCCTTGTAGGGGGCCTGATCGACCCGCAGGCCCCGGGAGCCGGGGAACTGTTTGCCCAGGTCCATGCCCTCCGTCTCCCCGCCGGTCAGCGCGACCCGGACCTTCCCTTCGCGGCGGATCATCAGGTTCCCCAGCACCGAGCCGGTGGCACCGAGCGCGGTCAGGACGGTGCGGATGCCCATCGCGCGGGCGATCCGGATCACCTCCAGGATCTTGTCCGCGAGAAGCCGCAGCTTCCGGTCGGTGCTGGCGAGGATCTCGGCGCCCTCGTCGATGACGATCTCGATCTGCGGGATCTGCGCGCTGATGGGCAGCAGGTCGGTGTTCGCCTTCGACATCAGGTCCTGGTAGGCCATCTTGCGGTGCTTCGCGATCCGCACCGCCGCGTCCAGCATCAGCGCGGCCTCCTCGTGGGTGGAGGCAAGCCAGTCGACACCCGGCCGCATCCCCTGGCCGTCGCCGGTGAGGGCGGGGCGGACCCAGGGCAGGCCGGCGGAACCGGCGTTGAGGTCGATGACCCAGGTCAGCACGTCCGTGGTCCGGGCGAACCCGGCGAGGATCGTGTGGACCATGTTCGTCTTGCCCGACCCGGTCGGCCCGACCACCAGGGCGCACTGCTCGCGCAGGTAGACCGGCACCTGACGTCCGTCGGTCCGCAGCCCCCACGGGATCCCGGTGAGGAGGGAGAGGGGGGCGTAGTCGGTGGGGTAGGTGACCTCCTCGGCCAGCACGTTGACGGTGGTGACGTCGATCAGGACGCGGCCCTGGTCGATGCCCTGCGAGGCGGAGGCGGTGCAGCCGTGCGGGAGCCGGGCATCGGCCGACAGTCGGGCCGACTCCCGCGCGATCCGGTCGTAGGTGGTGCCGCCGGCGGGGAGTTCGGCGTCGATGGTGAACCCGGTGCCGGTCGGCCACATCTCCACCGCCAGGACCCGGATGGTCAGGCCGCACACCCGCTGAACCCGGTCCACCCACTCCGCGGCGATCGCCCGGCGTCCGGCGGACAGCTCGCGGGCGACCTGCCGTTCGGCCGCCGCGATGGCCTCCAGCTCGCGGGCCTCCTCGTAGAAGAGGGTGGAGCGGGCGGCGGCGCCGATCCCGACGCCGAGGGTGGCCAGCGAGCCGATCGCGGCCCAGGTGAAGGGCCCGGTGGTGATGGCCCAGGTGGTCCACCCGGCGCCCAGGAGCCAAGAGGCGGCGCGCATGGTGATGGTGCGGGCGGCGAGGCGTTCGCGGAGGCTGGTCACGGTGTGGCCGATGGCTCCGGCGGCGCCGGCGGCCAGCGCCCATCCGGCGGGCATGCCGGTCGCGGCGCCGGTGGTCGCGAGGGCGAGGGCTCCGGTGGTGGCGGACAGGGCGCCGGTCACGGGTCCGTGACCGGCCGCCCAGTCCCACACCGGCCCCGTCTTGGTGGCGGTGTTGGATGCCATGGTCAGACGTTCCATCCCTTCTCGGCCTCGGGCCCGTTGCGCGGGTCCTCGTGGCGGGCGATGTCCTGCTCGTGGGCCTGCCGGAACAGCGGCCCCATGTCCTCGGCGACCGCCACCGCGGACATGAGGGCGCCGAAGATGTCGTTGAAGCCGTCCGCGACCTCCTTCTCCAGCGGGAACTCGGAGTCGGCGCGCTCGGCCAGGACCTTCATCACGTTCGCCACGCTGGTCAGCGCGGCGGGGAGGCCTTCGACCATGGCGAGGATCTCCATGGCGTTCTCGGGCTCGTAGCTGTGGGCGGCCGCTTCCATCTCCGCCGCGTACTCCTCGAACCGGAAACCCGACACGATCTCTCCGCTCTCGCTGGTGGTGGGGGTGCTGGGGACCGGGCCGGCCGGACGCTCGGCCGTCTCCCCGATCCGCTCGCCGTCCTGTTCGGCCTCCGCGTCGGCGGCGGCCTCGTCGGTCTCCCGCTGCTCGCGGATGGCCTCGTCCCGGTCCTCCCGCTCGGCCAGGGCCTTCTTCAGGAGGCGGTGGTAGAGGCGGCGGCCGGGGTTTTGCAGCCACGCCCAGCCGAGCTTCCGGCCGAGCGGGGTCGTGATCAGGCCGACCAGGCCGAGGGCCCCGGCGAGGAGGGCGGCGAGCAGGCGGCGGCCCTGGAAGCGGGCGGCCGACCGCCACAGCGCCTTACGGGCCTTGGCCCGGGCGGGGGCTTTGCGGACCTCGGAGCGCCGCTCGGCGACCTTCCCCGCCGCCTGGGTGTCCCGGGCCTTCCGCATCCGCCCTGTGGCCGTGCCACGGGCGGCCCCGATGCGGCCGGCGGCCTTGCCGACCGTCCGACCGACCGGGCCCTTCTTCGCGGCGGTCGTGGTGCGGGCGGTGGTTTTCGCGGCGCGGCGGGCGTCGGCGACCTGGCGGCGGGCCCCGGTGGTCGCCGTCCGCCGCCCGGCCTTCGACGGCTGGGCCGAACGCGCCTGCTCACGCAGCGCCTTGACCTGGCCGACCCGGCCCCGCGGCTTCCCCGTGCCGGACGAACCGGCCGATGAGGAGCCGTGACCTGCCGCCCGCGACCCGGCACCCTTCGCCAGCCTCGTGGATCGGCCGCCGGGGGCCGCCGTGCCGGCCGTACGGAGGGAACCGGGCTGGGGGCGAGAGGACGTCCTCCGGCCCGAGACTGGAGACCCCGCTCCGGCCCGCGTACCGGACTTTCCCCCGGTGGCGGACCCGCGCTTGGGCTGGGCCGGGACCCGGCCGGATGCACCGCGCGGCGCGCCGGCCGACTTCCCGGGCGATGCGGCGGCCCTGGCCGCCTTGGCCTGGCGGGCGGCCTGCCTGGCGGTGGTCTTGCGGTTGCGGGCGGCGGCGGTGGTGCCCAGGACGACGGCGCCGGTCATCGCCACGGCCGCCGCGACCGGGCCACCGACCAGGGCGGCCCCCGCCAGGAGGGTCACCGTGGCGTTCGCTCCGGTCATCGCCAGCGGGACCACCGGCCAGCCACCCGCCGTGTGCTCCACACCCGCCCTCGCCTCAGGGCCCGGCACCTCCGGGGCGGGGCCGGGTGTCGGGTCGGCCGGGGGTTGGGGGGTGGGGGTGGTGAGGATCGGTTCGGTGCTGAGGTCCGTCACGACGTCACCCCTTCGCCGGTCAGGGTGTTGGTCTGCAGGTCGAAGTAGAGGACGATGGCGCCCTCCATCGACGGGTACTGGCGGACCGCGTCGGTCCGGAGCTGGGTGAGGATGTCGTACCGGGTGACCCCGACCGGCGGGGTGTAGGTGCCGGAGATCGTGCACGCGCTCATGCGGCTGTTCTGCAGGGACAGCACGTACATGTGCGTGCCCTGCGCAGTGTTGCTCTCCACCAGAAACCTCCAGGTCAAGCAGCGAGTTGAGGGGCGTCCGCGCACGGGACGCACATGCCGAGCGAGGTGGGGATGCGGTAGCCGGCATCCCGCCCGCACTGCGGGCAGACCCGGCAGGCCGCGTTCGCCTTGGCCAGCGCGGCCCACCGGGCCGGTGTCATCGGCCGGACCGGGCGGGCCAGGTCGATCCGGTAGAGGAACGCGACCAGTGGTTCGCGCCGGCGGCGGGGGCGTTCGAGCTGGGCCACGACCGGCTGACCGGCCGGCCGCAGCCCCAGCGCACGAAGCTGCCGGAACGTCGCCAGCCCCTCCGGGGCCAGCCGCCACCGGTAGACGGGGATGGTGGCCATCAGCCGAGCCGGTGGTAGGAGGCCCGGCAGGTGGTGGCGTGGGCGTTCGCGTCGTCGCGGGCGAACGCGAGGCCGTGCTCTCCGGACTGCTCGCCGCAGCCGTGGCAGTGCCAGCGCGAGGAGTGCCCGTGCTCGTTGCCGGTGACGTCGACGGCGGCGTCGGTCTGGTTGTGGAGGCGGATGAGGAGGTCGGTGGGCTCGGGCGGGTTGGAGTTCGGGGAGAGCTTCACTGGGATGCTCCTTCCAGAGCCGGGGCGGGGGCGTGGTCGCGGAGTTCCTGGTAGCGGCCGGTGACCCAGCCCGTGGACCAGCCGCACAGCTCCGCCGCCGCGCGCACCGACAGTCCGGCCGCGAAGGCGGCGGCCACCGTGCGCAGCGCCTGGTCCTTGCTCTGCTGCTCCTGGGCGGGGCCGGCGGCGAGGAGCTCGGCGTGTTCACGCTCGGCCCGTGCGGCCTGCTCGCGCTGTTCACGCAGCAGGTTCGCCTCACGCGCCAGACGGTCCTGTTCGGCGCGTGCGGCGGCCTCGCGTTCAAGGCGTTCACCGGCCAGGCGCTGCTGTTCACGGGCTTGTTCACGGCGTTCATCGGCGGCCCGCTCCGCCGCGGCCGCGGCCTCGGCCCGCTCGGCCTCCTCCCGCCGCGCCTGGGCTTCCCGGTCGGCCTGTTCACGCAGCAGGGCGGCCTCGTGCTCGTGCTGTTCACGGACCATGCGGGCCTCGAACTCCCGCTTGTCCCGCTCTCGCTGCTCGGCCGCTTCGGCCTGCGCGGCGGCGGCCTTCTCACGGGCCGTCCGGGCGGCCTGTTCACGCGCCTGGATCTCCGCGAGTGCGTTGGTGATGCCCCGGCGGTAGGCGAGACCGGTTTCGGCCGTGATGATCAGCAGTGTGGGTGCCACCGCGTGCACCGCGACCCCGACCAGGTCTTTCCTCAGCGCGGAGTCCCCGACGTTCAGGGCCAGGGTCATGCAGCCGGTCATCCACCGCAGCACGATCGGCCACCGTCCGCCGTCCCCGCCCAGACGGGCCAGGACGGAGTCGAGACGGACCACGATCACGACCGCCGCGTCCACCACGAGCGGCAGGATCGGGGCCGTCCACCGCCACGCGGCCGGCGTGTGGGCGGCCATCAGCGGGGTGACGGTGAGGATCGAGTACAGCATTGCCCCGGCCACGATCAGCCAGGTCCCCACCGACAATGAACGCTCCGCTGAACGGACTTGAACACCGTTCACGGCCGTGCCCCCGAACCCGCCGGCACCGGCAGCGCGGCCGGGACCTTCGCGTAGCCGATCAGCTCCAGCTCCGCCCCCGCGAACGTCGCGTGAACGCGCAAGACGCCGGTCTGACCGCCGACCTGAACGCGGTGAACGACGCTCTCGGGGGCGATGTCCAGGGCCTCGCGCCAGGCCTCGAAGGCGGCGAAGTCGTCGTGGAACGTCAGCTCCAGCCGCTCCGGGTAGATCGGCGAGACCTCCACGGTCGGCGCCGGCAGGTGCCCGAACTCCGCGCCGAGCAGCCGCAGCGCCAGCAGCGGAGCGGACAGGTCCGCCAGCGTCCCGGCCCTCACGCGGCACCACCCGACAGCACCGAGGCGGCGCGGTTGGTCAGGTCCCGGCGGGCCACCACGGCCCGGTGGCGGGCCCGGCGGATGCGCCGCTCGTCCAGCTTCCTGGCCGGACGGTCCAGCAGCTTGATCTCCGCGTCGAGCAGCTCGACGTCCGCCAGGATCAGCGGCATCTCGGCCTCGATCGCGTCCAGCTCCGCGTCCGACGGCTCGCCGTCGAACGCCAGGGCCGCGCTGGTGGCGGGGAGTGTGATGATGGACTTCATGGGTCGTGCTCCCTTCACAGCAGGGGGTGGAAACGGCCTGTATGAACCCCCGGTGTTCCAGCACCGGGGGTTCTCGCCGTTGAAGCTCGGGGTGGTTCTCCGGCTCCCCTCGACCCCGCCCGTACGGCACCCCGCGGGGGACCGGACGGGCGGAGGAGGCAACCGGCCGCAGCTCAGGCTGCGGAGGTGAAGGTGCAAGGTGGCCCTGGCGGGCCCGCGATCTTTGCCCCTGTCTCACCGCACGTGGACGACTTCTTGGTCGGCCCGAAGGTCGACTTGAAGCAAGGTGCTTACTGCTCGTGCGGCAGGGCCTACGGCTTATCGCAGATGCCTGACGTTCTGACGGCCGCTCTTCCCTAGTGAAGGCTGCGGTGCGTCCTCTGTTCAGTTCTCAACCGTGGCAGTCGCTTCCTTCGGAGCCGTTTCACCGGACTCCTCCGGGCATTGCGCGGCAGCACCGATCACCGAGCCGAAGCTCAATGAGGTACATGTACTACCTGTTCCTCATCATGCGGAGAAGGATTCGCATCGTCAAGTCCCTTGGTTCTTCAGTGGGTCGCGATTGCGTCCTGCTCGATGTGCCTAGCGTGGCCTGATCAGGGCAGACGCTGGACTTCGGAGATGTACGGCTCCGAGACGACTCGCTACGGTGAAAGTCGTACCAAGTCGTCCCGTCGGGGGGAGAGCACGGCATGGCCAATGAGCGGTTGCGCGGCGCGATCATCGAGAGCGGTCTGACGCTCGAACAAGTCGCTGAGAGACTCGGGGTGTCGGCGAAGACGGTGGAGCGCTGGATCAATGAGTCCAAGCGTCAGCCGTACCGCCGGTTCAAGTACGCCGCAGCCTCGCTCCTGCAATGCGAGATGTCCTACCTGTGGCCGGAGGAGCGGACGTCTGCCGAGGTCACAGAGGCGGGAAACGCGGAGCTGGTGAAGCTGTACCCTCATCGTTCCGTCGTGCCGAACCGGCTCTGGCCGCAGCTCTACGCCGGGGCCACTCGGCACTTCGACGTGCTGGTCTACTCGGGGTTCTGGCTCACCGAGGACGCCGCCTTCCACCAGGTGGTCAAGGAGAAGTCGACTGCCGGCGTCCCGGTCCGGTTCATGCTCGGCGACCCCGACTCTGCCGCCGTGGCCACGCGTGGGGCGGACGAAGGGATCGGTGCTGCCATGGCGAGCAAGATTCGCAACGCGCTGGTCAACTATGCGCCGTTGTTCGGGCTCCCCGGTGTGGAGTTCAGGCTCCACTCCACGACGCTCTACAACTCGATCTACCGGGCCGACGACGAGATGCTTGCCAACGGGCACCTGTACGGCGTGGGTGCGTACATGGCCCCGGTCCTGCACATCCAGCGCATCCCCGGGGGCGAGCTGTTCGACGCCTACGCTGAGAGCGTCGAACGGGTCTGGGAGACCGCGCGACCGATCTCCTCACCCACTGACCTGGGAGGTTCCAGCGCATGAGCCGGATCGACTACTTCCGTGACCCTGCGGCCCCGAAGGCCAACTCGGTGGTGCCCTCAGTCACGGCCGTCGTCCGTGACGACGCCGGGAGGGTCCTGGTCATCCACAAGACCGACAACGACTTGTGGGCGCTTCCCGGCGGCGGCCACGACATCGGCGAGCGGATCGCCGACACCGTTGTGCGCGAGGTGGAGGAGGAGACCGGGATCAGGGTCGTGGTGGACGGGATCGTCGGGCTCTACACCGACCCTGAGCACGTGCTCGCGTACGACGACGGCGAGGTACGGCAGCAGTTCTCGATCTGCTTCCGGGCCCACCCGGTCGGCGGGTCCCTCCGCACGAGCAGTGAATCGAAAGAGGTCCGCTGGATGGCTCCGGCGGACCTCGATGACTTGGACATTCACCCGTCCATGCGGCTGAGGATTCAGCACGGCCTGGACGAGTCACGGCGCGAGCCCTACATCGGCTGAGCGCCGGCCGTGGCAGCGGCCATGCGGCCCTCCACGCGCTCGTTGGCGGCGTGGATCTCCGGTGCCGCCCGCTGGATGAACCGGCCCACGATGGTGTCCGGGCCGTACCGCTGCACGATCTCGTCCAGGCGGGCCGCCGTCGTCGTGTGCTCACCGGTCGGCGTTGTTGTCATGTCGGACACGATGAGCGCGTCCACCAGCTCGGGTCGCTCCAGCTCGAACTCCGTCTCCAGCTCGTGTCGGAGACCTCGCTCCTCTGCCTCCAGGAGCGCGCAGGAGTGATGCGCCACGAGCCGGACGACCCGCTCGTCGGCGCCCTCCTGGTCCCTGAGGAACCGGGCCCCGTCGAGCGGGTGGAACCCTGTGGTGGCGATGGAGGGGGAGTAGCCGATGTCATGCAGGACGGCGGCGGCCTCCAGCAGCTCGGCGTCGCGCCCCAGGATTGGGCTCAGAGACCGGGCCCGCTTGGCGACCCCGAGGGAGTGCGCCCAGCGGCGCGGCAACGGCTCGGACAGCAGCGATTCGGAGAGCGAGTACGCCCACTCAGTAAGCCCCATGAGCGCCAAGGCTACGGCTGCCCGGGCGAGGCCGGGAGGGCGCGTACGTACCGGCCCTTGCCGTGCACGGTGCTGAGCAAGCCGATTCCCTCCATCTGTGCGAGGGCGCGTCTCACTGCCGTGCGGGACGAACTGAATCGCTCGCAGAGCTGAGCCTCAGACGGGTACGTATCGCCGATTTCCAAGTCCTCCTCCGAGATCAACTCTGTCAATCGGTCGACGAGAGTACGTCGGTCACTTCCGTCAGCAACCCGCCAACCGATGCCGGGTGAAGACTCGACGATGCCCTTCCCCTCCAGGCTCTTAAGCGCGCGACGAATAGTGTTGCGTGACACGTTATGTGCTCGCATTAGTGCGGCCTCGGAGGGCAGCGTATCGGTCAGTTTCTCCAGTGTGATCTCGTGGCGGATCGCTTCCGCGATCAAGAGGTATGTTCCGCGTGGGCTGGCATCTACCATGGTCCCTCCTTTCCCGCATTTGACTAGTATGACTCAAGTTCCAGAAGTCACAGTAGCTGTGCCACAGCGGCAGGAGTACTGCTTCGTCCCTGTGCGCTCCACCCATTGTCCGCACGATGCGCAATGGACTTGCTGGTAGAAATCCAAGACAGACTTTCCAAATGCCTCGGCTTCCAGCCACGTGACGCCTTCCGCCCACTCGTTGTAGTGGGCTCCAATGGCGTTACGGAGATGGCTCCAGCGGTCGACTTGCGTGATGACTTCCGCGCAAGTGGTGTTTTTCAGCTCCTTCTTAATGCCAGGCCACATGTCGGCGAGAGTGTAAGCGTCCTCACGCTTTCTCTTCACGCTGATCGGAACAGTCCAGCTCAGGCGGTCGCAAATCTGCTCAAGTAGGCGCCCGGCAACTCCGCAAACCGCAAAGGGGTCAGACCCGTTCATCAAGGACTCAAGTGACGATGCGGGGTCGACTCCTCCCGAGATTACAGAGGGACCCCAAATGTAGTCCCACTTCTTAATCTCAACGTCGACGCTGGGGTGCCCTGCGCGTTGAAAAATGTCTCGAAGCTGATTTCGCCAGAGTCGATCGTGTACCGTGACGATAAGCTGCCAATCCTTGAATTCTCGGACCGTTAGTTCCATCAGCGCGACCCTGATACTTGCGTCAACGCTTTGGAAAACATCATCCAGGATCAGCACTCGAGCCTGCCCCTGCTCACCTGCTGCTTTGGCTACAGCCAAGAAGTAGAGCAGGGCGATCAGGTCCTGGAACCCTTCGCTGAACACCTTCTGGGGGCTTGTTGTGGAAGTCCGCCCTTCCAGCGCTACGCGAATATCAAGGGAAACTGCACTTAGGTTCCCGAATTCGGGTAGAACTCGCTTGACGTGTGATGCTCCTGTGACCTCGAGGAAGGCGTCAGTCAGCCACTCACCCACTCCGGTCAGAAGCGATTGCATGGCAAGGAGTCGCTCTGTAGCGTCCGTCGTCGGCAGGCTGAGTCTTTTTGCGAGCTGATTTAGTTCCTGTACGCGCTTCTTATGCTTGAGAACTTGTGCGAGCTTCTCTTCGGTGGCGCGAGGGAGCGTGACTTTGAATCGCTCGTTCGTGGGCAGCCTCTTGTAGACGTCGTTCGCGATCATCGCGGCGATGTCATTGGCGTCCCTTGGGGGAGGGTCTACGCCGATAAGAGTAGCCAATTCCGCTGCGGCCTCTCGCATCTTCTGCTTCGTTTCGTGGCGCTCCTCTATGACGGACCGCTGGTCCTCTGACAATGAAGGAAGAGGTGCCGAAGATGCGTCTCCCAATGTGTGGTCGACGAAGATGGATCCGCGCTTAACTGCTGGAGTGTCGATAAAGCGAAGGATGTCCGCGCGCTTTAGGCTCATGGGGACGCGGCGGAATGCCTCGGGTACTGGGTCAGCGATGAGCTCGACACCTTGCTCGGTGAACGTGGCTCTTCGTGAAACTTTCCGTCCGTTGGAAAGAGTCACCTCGACTGAGCAACTTCTTCCATGAGAAGCGAGGTTTACGAGAGAAGGTACGGAGCTTCCCTGTAGCGCCTTGCTGCGCCCCACTGCTTGCTGGCAAGCCCACTCTACTGCGTCTACAATGCTCGATTTCCCCGAGCCGTTGTCGCCGAAGATGATGGCCGAGCTTGGCTTTCCGTTTGAATGAAGAAAGGAAACGTTGAGTTCCCCGGGGATTCCTCGGAATGATTCCATGCGGACGTTCGAGATCCGAGTCTTTTCGTTCGCCGAGCTTTGCCGATTTTCTTCCGAGTTCAAAAATCCCCCTCAAGTCCCCATGGCGGGCGACGACCATTTCCCCCGCTGGATGAACATCTAAGTGCATCACGTGGGCGGGCTACAACGGGGCGTAGCGATGCTGCTGGGGCAGACGGCGTCCTGGCACGCGATGAGCGCCTGCTGTAGCCAGAGGGCAGAGGTCGACAACTGGCTGAGCGTGGGTCGCGTGGACGACTCGTGGACGGTCGCACGAGGGGGGACTGCCACCGATGGCCATTCAGGCAGTTCAGGCCGTGTATGGGGCACTGGCATCCAGCGGACTGTAAATCCGTCGGCTTAGCCTACCCAGGTTCGAATCCTGGCGTCGCCACGTGAAGAAGGTCCCCAGTGCTTGCACTGGGGACCTTCACTCGTTTCCGGGGAGGGGCGGGGGTCAGTTGCCCGCGACGTCCTTGACGGCGACGGAGAGCGGGGTGGAGCCCGAGACGAGTTCGAGGGTGAGGCCGGCGGTCGCGGGGGTGTCGAGGAGTTCGGCGAGGGCGGCGGCGACGTCGTCGCGGGGGACGGGGCCGCGACCGGTGCGGGCCTCCAGGCGGACCAGGCCGGTGCCGGCGTCGTCGGTGAGGGAGCCGGGGCGCAGGATCGTCCAGTCCAGGGCCGTACGGGAGCGGATGTCGTCGTCGGCGGCGCCCTTGGCGCGCAGGTAGGCGTCGAAGACCTGGTCGCCCGGGTGGGTCGCGTCGGCGCCCATCGAGGAGACGACGAGGTGGCGCCGGACGCCGGCCCGTTCCGCCGCGTCGGCGAAGAGCACCGCGGCCGCGCGGTCCACCGTCTCCTTGCGGGCCGCGTCGCTGCCCGGTCCCGCGCCGGCCGCGAAGACGGCCGCGTCGGCGCCCTGCAGGACGGCGGCGACCATTTCGACCGACGCCGACTCCAGGTCGAGGACGACGGGCTCGGCGCCCGCCTCCCGCAGGTCAGCGCCCTGCTCCGGTTTGCGGATGATCCCCGCGACCTCGTGTCCGTGCGCCGCGAGCAGCCTCTCCAGGCGCAGGGCGATCTGTCCGTGTCCTCCAGCGATGACGATGCGCATACTCACGACCGTACGACGGGACCGGCCGGAGGGCTCCCCGGCTCGGGAGGACGCTCCGGGCGCGCCTGGCGGGGCAGGTCCAGGGCCGCCGCCGAGTCGCAGTACTCCCGCACCGCGCTGGTCCGCGCCACCACCCGCCCCCGGTGCACCACGATCCGGCTGTACGCGAGGGACAGCACGCCCGACAGGCGCTCGCCGCGCACCGCGAGCAGCTCCGCGGGGAAGCCGGCCTCCACCCGCACCTCCGGCAGCCCCATCGCCGCCCGCGCCTCCGCGCTCACCGCCGCGTACGCCTCCTGGGGCGGCAGCCCGCCGAGCGAGGCGAGGAGGTAGG
This sequence comes from Streptomyces sp. NPDC056361, assembly GCF_042262805.1. Taxonomy (NCBI): domain Bacteria; kingdom Bacillati; phylum Actinomycetota; class Actinomycetes; order Kitasatosporales; family Streptomycetaceae; genus Streptomyces; species Streptomyces sp. NPDC056361. The sequence goes on along the minus strand of NZ_JBHJQI010000048.1, from coordinate 44,500 downwards.
CCGCCTCCAGGGGGTCCCCGCGCCCCACCGGGTTGGACACGTCGCGCATCGCCCCGCTGCCCGCGGCGACCCGCACGCCGGCCGCCCGCAGCAGCCGGACCGGCGCGGTGCCGCGCAGCTCCGTACCGCCGCAGCCGCCCTGCGGCAGGCACACCACCGTCGCGCCGGCCGCCGCCAGCTGGTCGGCCGCCCGTCGCGCTACGTCACCGGGGAGCCGGCCGAGCCCGGCGCACGGGCCGATCGTCACCCCGGGCCGCAGTCCGCCGGCCATGGTCGCGAGCCGCGCGAGGCGGGCCGGGTCGTCGGCGTCGGTGTGGAGGTCCACCGGGACGCCGTGCTCGGCGGCGACCTCCAGGACCGCCTCCACGTATCCCGCCGGGTCGGGGTCGAGGTCCGGGCAGCCGCCGACCACGCCGGCGCCCATCTTCACGGCGTCCCGCAGCATCGCCAGACCGTCCGCGCCGGCCACCCCGGTGAGCAGCCGGGGGACGGCGACGGCCGTGAGGTCGGCGAGGCCGCGCAGCGAGCGCCGGGCCTGGAGCACGGCTTCCAGCGGGCCGAGCCCCTGGACGTCGCCGATCCGCACGTGGGCGCGGAGCGCGGTCGCGCCGTGCCCGAGCTGGAGCAGCGCGGCCTCGGTGGCCCGGCGCTGCACCTCGTCGGGGGCGTACGAGACGGGGCCGGGGGTGTCGGCGGAGAGGGCGGTGTCGGCGTGCGCGTGGGGTTCGGCGGCGGCGGGCAGCAGCAGGTATCCGGCGAGGTCGACCCGGGCGCCGACGGCGGCCAGGCTGCCGGCCGTCCCGACGGCCTCGATGCGGCCCCCGGCGAGCCGGACGTCCACGGTCCGCCCGTCGGTGAGGCGGGCGCGGGAGAGCAGGAGCGAGGTCGAGTCGGCGGTGGTGGCGGCCCCGTCCTCGGGCGGCTGGGGCTGCTTGCTGTCGGCTGACATCGGGCTCCTCAAGGCTCCTCAAGATCAAGATCACGCAGCGTGGGGCCGAGCCTAGGGGGGCCCGGACCCGCCTTCGAGGAGGTGCGCAAAAGTCGTACCGACGAGTCCACGAGTGGCCTACGTGACGCCTGGTGAGGGCCGTCGCGAGGCCGCGGGGAAACGGATTTGGGTGATGGGCCGGAGACCGTGTAATGTCTTCCTCGCTCGCCCCAATAGCTCAGTCGGTAGAGCGTCTCCATGGTAAGGAGAAGGTCTACGGTTCGATTCCGTATTGGGGCTCTGGTGAGAGGGATCCCGTCTTCGGGCGGGATCCGGATCATCAAAGCGGTGTAGCTCAGTCGGTAGAGCAAGCGGCTCATAATCGCTGTGTCACCGGTTCAAGTCCGGTCACCGCTACAGACAGTAGCCGATTGTGGGGTCGGTCCTTCGATCGGCTACTCTTCTATGCGTTCATCCGTCCATCCGTCCGTCAAGGAGCACTCACGTGGCTGCCACCGACGTCCGCCCGAAGATCACGCTGGCCTGCGTGGAGTGCAAGGAGCGGAACTACATCACCAAGAAGAACCGGCGTAACAACCCGGACCGTCTTGAGATGAAGAAGCACTGCCCTCGCTGCAACTCGCACACTGCGCACCGCGAGACGCGTTAATCAGGCTCGTACACGAGGCCGTCCCCACTAGGGGGCGGCCTCGTGTCGTTTATCGCAACAGATCCAGCAGGAGGTATCGAGTCCATGGCGCTCGACCAGTCCTTCGTGGGCCGGACCTATCCGCCCACCGCGCCCTACGAGGTCGGCCGGGAGAAGATCCGCGAATTCTCCGAGGCGATCGGTGACGCGAATGCCGCGTACACCGACCAGGAGGCGGCCAAGGAACTCGGTCACCCCGATGTGATCGCCCCGCCGACCTTTGTGTTCGCCATCACTTTCAAGGCCGCCGGCCAGGTGATCGAGGACCCGCAGCTGGGCCTCGACTACAGCCGCGTCGTCCACGGCGACCAGAAGTTCGCCTACACCCGGCCCGTACGCGCCGGGGACCGACTCTCGGTCACCTCCACCATCGAGGCGATCAAGTCCCTCGCGGGCAACGACATCCTCGACATCCGCGGCGAGGTCCACGACGCCTCCGGCGAGCACGTCGTGACCGCCTGGACCAAGCTCGTCTCCCGCGCACCCGAGGGGGCCTGACCATGACCGCGAAGATCGCCTACGACGACGTCGAGGTCGGCACCGAGCTGCCCGCGCAGAGCTTCCCCGTGACGCGCGCCACGCTCGTGCAGTACGCCGGAGCCTCCGGGGACTTCAACCCCATCCACTGGAACGAGAAGTTCGCGGTCGAGGTCGGCCTGCCGGACGTCATCGCCCACGGCATGTTCACCATGGCCGAGGCGATCCGCGTCGTCACCGACTGGGCCGGCGACCCGGCCGCCGTCGTCGAGTACGGCGTCCGCTTCACCAAGCCGGTCGTCGTCCCCAACGACGGCACCGGCGCGCTGATCGAGGTCTCCGCCAAGGTCGCCGCGAAGCTGGACGACCAGCAGGTGCGGGTGGACATCACCGCCATGAGCGCCGGACAGAAGGTGCTGGGGATGTCGCGGGCCGTGGTCCGCCTCGCCTGACGGTACGAGCGTCACGGGCCCGTCGCGGAAGCGGCGGGCCCGTACTCTTGAGCCCGTGCAGCCACTCCACGACGCCCCCCTCGCGCCCCTGACCACCTTCCGGCTCGGCGGCCCCGCCACCCGGCTCGTCACCGCCACCACGGACGACGAGGTGGTCGCGGCGGTCCGTGAGGCCGACGCCGCGGGGACTCCGCTGCTGATCATCGGCGGCGGCTCCAACCTGGTCATCGGGGACAAGGGCTTCGACGGCACGGCCCTGCGGATCGCCACCACCGGCTTCGCCCTGGAGGGCACGCGCCTGGAGCTCGCCGCGGGCGAGGTCTGGACGGACGCCGTGGCGCGGACCGTGGAGGCCGGACTCGCCGGGATCGAGTGCCTGGCCGGCATCCCCGGCTCGGCCGGCGCGACCCCGATCCAGAACGTCGGCGCGTACGGGCAGGACGTCTCGGCGACCGTGACCGAGGTCGTCGCCTACGACCGGCGCGCGGGGGAGACCGTCACTCTCGCCAACGCCGAGTGCGCCTTCTCGTACCGGCACAGCCTCTTCAAGGACCGGCCCGACCGGTACGTGGTGCTGCGGGTCCGCTTCGCGCTCGAGGACGCCGACGGGATGTCGGCGCCGATCAAGTACGCCGAGACCGCCCGCGCCCTCGGGGTGGAGGCGGGGGACCGGGTGCCGCTCGCGACGGCCCGCGAGACCGTCCTGAAGCTCCGGGCGGGCAAGGGCATGGTCCTGGACCCGGAGGACCACGACACCTGGTCCGCGGGTTCCTTCTTCACCAACCCGATCCTCACGGCGGGGGAGTACGAGGGCTTCCTCGCGCGCGTGGCCGGGCGCCTCGGCCCCGACGTCCTGCCGCCGGCGTTCCCCGCGGGCGAGGACGGCGCCGTGAAGACCTCCGCCGCCTGGCTGATCGACCGGGCCGGCTTCACCAAGGGATACGGCTCCGGGCCCGCCCGGATCTCCACCAAGCACACGCTCGCCCTCACCAACCGGGGCGAGGCGACCACCGAGGACCTGCTCGCGCTCGCCCGCGAGGTCGTCGCCGGGGTCCACGAGGCCTTCGGGATCACCCTCGTCAACGAGCCGGTGACGGTCGGCGTCTCCCTCTAGGGGCTCTAGGGGCTCTAGGGGCTCCCGGGGCTCCCGGGAGTGTCCGTCCGCGGCCCGCGCGTCGGAGCGGGTCCTAGTACGCGACGCCGACGCCCTGCCGTACCGTCGCGCGGTCGTCGATCATCGCCAGCATCGCGTGGGCCACGTCCGCGCGGGCGAGGGAGCGGCCGCGGGGCGGGGTGCCGCCGACGACCGTGCGGTAGCGGCCGGTGAGCCGCTTGTCCGTCAGCTTGGGCGGGCGCACGGAGGTCCAGTCGGCGGAGCTGGCGGCGAGGTCGGACTCCATGACCCGCAGATCGGCGTAGACGTCCTTGAGGACCGAGTTGATGATCGCGAGGACGGCCTTGTCCAGGAGGGCCTGGCCGTCCGGGACCGGGCCGAGCGGGGCGGCGCTGACCACCAGGAGGCGGCGGACGCCCTCCACCTCCATCGCGGTGAGCACCGAGCGGGTGAGCCGGGCGGCCACGCCCGCGTCGGCCCTGCTCCGGGCGCCGAGGCCGGAGAGGACCGCGTCCCGGCCCGTGACCGCCTCGCAGAGGGCGTCGGGATCGGACAGGTCGGTCTGCCGGACGACGAGCCGCTCACCGGTCACCGTCAGCCGTGCCGGGTCCCGTACGACCGCCGTCACCTCGTGGCCGGAGGCCAGCGCCTGGCGGACGATCTCCCGGCCGATGCCGCCGGTCGCACCGAAGACTGTGAGCTTCATGTCGCATCTCCCGTGGTGGGTAAGTGTTCACTCACCCACAGGGTGGGTGGATACTCACTCACGCGTCAAGCGTCGATGGAGGATGCATGGAACAGAAGCCGACCCGCGTGCGGATCGTCGACGCCGCCCGCGACCTCATGCGGACGGCGGGCCTCGCCCGCACCACGACCAAGGAGATCGCCAAGGCCGCCGGCTGCTCCGAGGCCGCGCTCTACAAGTACTTCGCGAGCAAGGAAGAGCTCTTCCTGACCGTCCTGAACGAGCGCCTGCCCCAGCTCGGCGGGCTCCTCGGCACCCTCGCCGCCGACCCCGGCGGCCGCACCGTCGAGGAGAACCTCACCGAGATCGCCCGGCAGGCCGCCCTCTTCTACGAGGAGACCTTCCCGGTCGTCGCGTCCCTGTACGCGGAACCGCAGCTCAAGCGCCGCCACGAGGAGGCCATGCGCAGCTACGGCAGCGGACCCCACAAGCCCGTCGAAGGGCTCGCCGCCTACCTCCGCGCCGAGCAGCGGCACGGCCGCATCCACCCCGACGCCGACCCGGTGGCCGCCGCCTCCCTGCTCCTCGGGGCCTGCGTCCAACGCTCGTTCGTGTGGGAGATGAGCCAGGACCGCAGGCCGCCCGACACCCTCGACGACTTCGCCCGCACGGTCGCCCGCACCCTGGTCCAGGGCCTCAGCCGCTGATCCAGTCGTCGATCCCCGCCAGCAGCTTCGCTTGCACGTCCTCCGGAGCCGCCGAGCCCCGCACCGACTGACGGGCCAGCTCCGCCAGCTCCGCGTCCGTGAACCCGTGGTGCCGGCGGGCGATCTCGTACTGCGCCGCGAGCCGCGAGCCGAACAGCAGCGGGTCGTCGGCGCCCAGCGCCATCGGCACCCCCGCCTCGAAGAGGGTCCGCAGCGGCACGTCCTCGTGCTTCTCGTACACGCCGAGGGCCACGTTCGACGCCGGGCAGACCTCGCACGTCACCCCGCGCTCGGCGAGCTTCCGCAGCAGCCGAGGATCCTCCGCCGACCGCACCCCGTGGCCGACCCGGGCCGCCCGCAGATCGTCCAGGCAGTCCCGCACCGACGCCGGGCCCGTCAACTCGCCGCCGTGCGGGGCCGCAAGCAGACCCCCCTCACGGGCGATGGCGAAGGCCCGGTCGAAGTCCCGGGCCAAGCCCCGCCGTTCGTCGTTGGAGAGCCCGAAGCCCACCACGCCCCGGTCCGCGAACCGCACCGCGAGCCGCGCGAGCGTCCGCGCCTCCAGCGGGTGCTTCATCCGGTTCGCGGCGACCAGCACCCGCATCCCGAGCCCCGTCTCCCGCGAGGCCGCGTCGACCGCGTCGAGGATGATCTCCATCGCCGGGATGAGCCCGCCCAGGTGCGGGGCGTACGAGGTCGGGTCGACCTGGATCTCCAGCCACCCGGAGCCGTCCCGCACGTCCTCCTGGGCCGCCTCGCGGACGAGCCGCTGGATGTCCTCCGGCGCACGCAGGCAGGACCGCGCGATGTCGTACAGGCGCTGGAAGCGGAACCAGCCGCGCTCGTCGGTCGCCCGCAGCTTCGGAGGCGTACCACCGCTCAGCGCCTCGGGAAGGTGCACGCCGTACTTGTCGGCCAGCTCGATGAGTGTCGTGGGCCGCATCGAACCGGTGAAGTGCAGGTGCAGATGGGCCTTGGGCAGCAGGGTGAGATCGCGGGAATCGTGCTCCATCGACCGATCCTGCCGCACCCGAACGGACCAACACACCCCCTTTCCCCGATCGGGACCTTGCTAGAACGTAAAAACGGGCCCCCGGTTCCGGAGAACCAGGGGCCCGACCGGTCCTCGGATGCGAGGACCGAAGTGCGTATCAGTCGCGCGCCTCGGCGAGGAGCTTCTGGATCCGGCTGACGCCCTCCACCAGGTCCTCGTCGCCCAGCGCGTACGACAGGCGCAGGTAGCCGGGGGTGCCGAAGGCCTCGCCCGGGACGACGGCGACCTCGGCCTCGTCCAGGATCAGGGCCGCGAGCTCGACCGAGGACGCCGGGCGCTTGCCGCGGATCTCCTTGCCGAGCAGCCCCTTCACCGACGGGTACGCGTAGAACGCGCCCTCCGGCGTCGGGCAGTAGACGCCCTCGATCTCGTTCAGCATCCGCACGATCGTCTGGCGGCGGCGGTCGAACGCGGCGCGCATCTCCGCGACGGCGTCCAGGTTGCCCGAGACGGCGGCGAGCGCGGCGACCTGCGCCACGTTGCTCACGTTGGACGTGGCGTGCGACTGCAGGTTCGTCGCGGCCTTCACGACGTCCTTCGGGCCCACGATCCACCCGACGCGCCAGCCCGTCATCGCGTACGTCTTCGCCACGCCGTTGACGACGATGCACTTGTCGCGCAGCTCGGGCACGATCGCCGGCAGCGAGACGAACTTCGCGTCGCCGTAGACCAGGTGCTCGTAGATCTCGTCCGTCAGGACCCACAGGCCGTGCTCGACGGCCCAGCGGCCGACCGCCTCGACGTCGGCCTCGCTGTACACCGCGCCGGTCGGGTTGGACGGCGACACGAAGAGGACGACCTTGGTCTTCTCCGTGCGCGCGGCCTCCAGCTGCTCCACCGAGACCCGGTAGTTGGTGGTCTCGTCGGCCACGACCTCCACCGGGACGCCGCCCGCGAGGCGGATCGACTCGGGGTACGTGGTCCAGTACGGCGCCGGGACGATGACCTCGTCACCCGGGTCGAGGATCGCGGCGAACGCCTCGTAGATCGCCTGCTTGCCGCCGTTGGTCACCAGGACCTGGGAGGCGTCGACCTCGTAGCCGGAGTCGCGCAGCGTCTTCGCGGCGATGGCGGCCTTCAGCTCGGGCAGGCCGCCGGCCGGCGTGTAGCGGTGGTACTTCGGGTTCCTGCAGGCCTCGACGGCCGCCTCGACGATGTAGTCCGGGGTCGGGAAGTCGGGCTCGCCGGCGCCGAAGCCGATCACCGGGCGCCCGGCGGCCTTGAGGGCCTTGGCCTTGGCGTCGACGGCGAGGGTGGCGGACTCGGAGATCGCACCGATCCGGGCGGAGACCCGACGCTCGGTGGGAGGGGTAGCAGCGCTCATGCGGCCCATCGTCCCAGACCGTATGGAGGCCCGACACACAGGTTTCACGGACCGGACAGGACCGGTCATTACCGGTCGTACGCCCGCCCTACGGCAGGTCGGCCCGGTTTCTGTTCGACGCGGGGCCCTCTGACCACGTATGCTCACTCCTCGTTGGCCCGCACCGACCACATCTCACGATGCGGTACGTTGAGGACACCAGCAAAGGGTCGTAGCTCAATTGGTAGAGCACCGGTCTCCAAAACCGGCGGTTGGGGGTTCAAGTCCCTCCGGCCCTGCTACACACACCGCCAGGTGTTGTGCGCATGTACGTACTTCATTGCACCGCCGTGCGGCTCCACCCGGGCGCGGCACGGCCGACCCGGAATCAGGTGAGAGATCGTGACGGACGCCGTAGGCTCCATCGACATGCCTGATGCCGACGACGACGCCGCGGACTCGAAGAAGAAGTCCCGCAAGGGCGGCAAGCGCGGAAAGAAGGGCCCCCTGGGCCGTCTCGCGCTCTTCTACCGCCAGATCATCGCCGAGCTCCGCAAGGTCGTCTGGCCCACGCGCAGCCAGCTGACGACGTACACCACCGTGGTGATTGTCTTCGTCGTCATCATGATCGGCCTCGTCACCGTGATTGACTATGGCTTCCAGGAAGCAGTCAAGTACGTCTTCGGCTGACTTTTTGTTCCACCCCATCTGTATCGCAGGAAGAAGCAGCCACCGTGTCTGACGCGAACCTGAACGACGCCTTCGAGTCCGAGTCCGCCGAGGACGAGCTGGACATCGTCGAGGCCGCCGACGAGGACCAGGCAGACGCTGCTGACGACGCTGCCGACGAGGCCGCCGAGGACTTCGCCCTCGAGACCGAGGACGAGGACGAGGCGGAGTCCGACGAGGACGACGAGACCGCCGACGCCGACGACGAGGACGACACCGTCGAGGCCGAGGACGAGGACGCCGAGGAAGAGACCGAGGAGGAGGCCGAGCCGGCCGCCCCGGTCGACCCGGTCGCCGCGCTCCGCGAGGAGCTGCGCACCCTTCCCGGCGAGTGGTACGTCATCCACACCTACGCGGGCTACGAGAAGCGCGTGAAGGCCAACCTCGAGCAGCGTGCCGTCTCGCTCAACGTCGAGGACTTCATCTACCAGGCCGAGGTCCCCGAGGAAGAGATCGTCCAGATCAAGGGCGGCGAGCGGAAGAACGTCAAGCAGAACAAGCTCCCCGGCTACGTCCTCGTCCGCATGGACCTGACGAACGAGTCCTGGGGCGTCGTCCGCAACACCCCCGGCGTCACCGGCTTCGTGGGCAACGCCTACGACCCGTACCCGCTGACCCTGGACGAGATCGTCAAGATGCTCGCCCCGGAGGCCGAGGAGAAGGCCGCCCGCGAGGCCGCCGAGGCCGAGGGCAAGCCGGCTCCGGCCCGCAAGCTGGAGGTCCAGGTCCTGGACTTCGAGGTCGGCGACTCGGTCACGGTCACGGACGGTCCCTTCGCGACCCTCCAGGCCACGATCAACGAGATCAACCCGGACTCGAAGAAGGTCAAGGGCCTCGTCGAGATCTTCGGTCGCGAGACCCCGGTCGAGCTGAGCTTCGACCAGATCCAGAAGAACTGATCTCACCGTCTTCCGACCAGGTCAGAGTGGCTGCCAAAGCCGCTCTGACCTGCTCGGTTTTTGGCCGCACGTCTATACCCGTTATCGTTGTGCGGTATGCCTGCATCCGGATGACCGGAAGGCGGGCTGAACACTCTCACTAGGACCCGGAGAGAGCAATGCCTCCCAAGAAGAAGAAGGTCACGGGGCTTATCAAGCTCCAGATCAACGCTGGTGCGGCCAACCCGGCCCCGCCGGTCGGCCCCGCGCTGGGTCAGCACGGCGTCAACATCATGGAGTTCTGCAAGGCCTACAACGCCGCGACCGAGTCGCAGCGTGGCATGGTCGTGCCGGTGGAGATCACGGTCTACGAGGACCGCACCTTCACCTTCATCACCAAGACTCCGCCGGCCGCGAAGCTGATCCTCAAGGCCGCTGGTGTGGACAAGGGCTCCGGCGAGCCGCACAAGACCAAGGTCGCCAAGCTCACGGCCGCCCAGGTCCGCGAGATCGCCACGGTCAAGCTGCCCGACCTGAACGCCAACGACCTGGACGCCGCGTCCAAGATCATCGCTGGCACCGCCCGCTCCATGGGCATCACGGTCGAGGGCTGATCACCCCCCCTCGTGACCTCTAGTGGTAGGGCCGGCGCGGCCCGCACCACGACTCCATACCTGAACCAACAGGAGAAGCAGTGAAGCGCAGCAAGGCTCTCCGCACCGCGGACGCCAAGGTCGACCGCGAGCGGAACTACGCTCCCCTCGAGGCCGTCCGCCTCGCCAAGGACACCGCCACCACGAAGTTCGACGGCACCGTCGAGGTCGCCTTCCGCCTGGGTGTCGACCCGCGCAAGGCCGACCAGATGGTCCGTGGCACCGTGAACCTTCCGCACGGCACCGGCAAGACCGCCCGGGTCCTGGTCTTCGCGACCGGTGACCGTGCCGAGGCCGCGATCGCCGCGGGCGCCGACATCGTCGGCTCCGACGAGCTCATCGACGAGATCTCCAAGGGCAACCGCCTGAACGAGTTCGACGCCGTGGTGGCCACCCCGGACCTCATGGGCAAGGTCGGCCGCCTCGGCCGCGTCCTCGGCCCGCGTGGTCTCATGCCGAACCCCAAGGTCGGCACCGTCACCCCCGATGTCGCGAAGGCTGTCAACGACATCAAGGGCGGCAAGATCGAGTTCCGCGTCGACAAGCACTCGAACCTGCACTTCATCATCGGCAAGGTCTCCTTCGACGAGACCAAGCTGGTGGAGAACTACGCCGCGGCTCTGGAGGAGATCCTCCGTCTGAAGCCGTCCGCCGCCAAGGGCCGCTACATCAAGAAGGCGACCCTGACGACGACGATGGGCCCCGGCATCCCGCTGGACTCCAACCGCACCCGCAACCTCCTCGTCGAGGAGGACCCGGCCGCGGTCTGAACCCCATCGGTTCACTGAGTGGTCAGCCGGCCCCCGCCTTTCTCACGAGAGGCGGGGGCCGGCTCTTTGTTACGGTTCGAGGAACCGCAAAGACGTGGATCAAGGGGTGGGGAACACTCATGAGCAAGTCCGCATGGAAGCGCGCGGGCGTCGCCCTGACGGCCCTGGCCGTCGTGACGGGCGTCGCGGGTTGTCAGGACGGCGACGCGAAGGCCGGCGGTACGAAGGCCGGCGGCACGCAGGCGGCCCCCGAGGCACAGACGCAGACCCTCGGAGACGCCACGAAGGCGATCCAGGCCGCGTACCGCAAGACCTCGGCCGCCAAGGCCGCCAAGGTCAAGATGACGATGAGCATGAAGGGCGCCGGCGCGGAGTCGGGCACCGTCGAGATGACCGGCATCCAGGGCTGGGCCCCGGCGTCGATGGACATCACGATGAAGGGCTCCATGCTGTCCGCGGGCGACCCGGACGCGCCCGAGCAGATGCGCATGATCATGCTCGACCAGGTCATGTACGTCGACATGGGAGCCAAGCAGGCCGCCGAGATGGACGGCAAGCGCTGGATGAAGCTGGACATGAAGGCCGCCGCGGACGCCTCCGGCAAATCGGCGATGCAGAACCCGTTCACCGGCGGCGGCCTGGACAACATGAACCAGGACCCGGCCCAGCAGCTCGCCCTGCTCCTCGACTCCCCGGACCTGAAGCACATCGGGGCCGAGAAGATCAACGGCATGGAGACCGAGCACTACAAGGGCACGCTCACCTTCGAGCAGATGCTCAAGGCCAACGAGTCGTCGAAGCTCCTGTCCAAGGAGGAGCACGACCAGCTCATCGCCAACGTGAAGAAGACGGGCCTCAAGGGCTACGACACCGAGCTCTGGGTGACCGAGGACGGCTACCCGGCGCGCATGGACATCGGCATGACCATGGCCGAGGGCACGATGAACGTGCGGGCCGACTACAGCGACTACGGCACCGAGATCGCCGTCCAGGCCCCGCCGGCCAAGGACACCGTCGACCTCTTCGAGATGCTGAAGGGCCTCGGCAAGGCCTGATTTGCCCCCGGGCGCCCCGGTCGCGTACGCTTCCACAGAAGCCAAAGACCGCTGGTCGTTGCTGTGCCCTTACCGGGTGCGGTGGCCGAAGGATCCGCTGACAACGGACGACCCGCGCAGGTGACTGTGGAAGGTTCCCGGACTTGGTCCGGTCGAGCTAAGCCCCGTGCGCCTGCGCCCGGGGCGTTTTGTTTTGTTCAGCCACCTTCTGAGCGGTCCTCATCACCCGGAAGGAGGCCGAAGCACTATGCCGACGCCCAACAAGGCTGCATCGGTGGCCGAGCTCAAGGACGCGTTCCAGAGCTCCAACGCCGCCGTGCTGACCGAGTACCGGGGTCTCACCGTGGCGCAGCTCAAGACGCTGCGTCGTTCGCTCGGTGAGAACGCCCAGTACGCCGTGGTGAAGAACACGCTGACCAAGATTGCGGCCAACGAGGCCGGGATCACCGCACTGGACGAGCACTTCGCTGGTCCGACCGCGGTCGCCTTCGTCACCGGTGACCCGGTGGAGTCGGCGAAGGCCCTGCGTGACTTCGCCAAGGAGAACCCGAACCTCATCATCAAGGCTGGTGTCCTTGACGGTAAGGCTCTCTCCGCCGACGACATCAAGAAGCTTGCGGACCTCGAGTCCCGCGAGGTTCTGCTCAGCAAGCTGGCCGGCGCGTTCAAGGGCAAGCAGTCTCAGGCTGCCTCGCTCTTCCAGGCGCTGCCGTCGAAGTTCGTCCGCACCGCGGAAGCGCTTCGCGTCAAGCTCGCCGAGCAGGGCGGTGCCGAGTAATTCGGCTCGCGCATTGATCCGTGCCGCCTAGTGCACGGGTCGTAGCGGGCCGTTACGCCCGCCTCTATAGACACATCGGCACCTGCCGAATTAGTGGAAGGATCGCCCATCATGGCGAAGCTCTCTCAGGACGACCTCCTCGCCCAGTTCGAGGAGATGACCCTCATCGAGCTCTCCGAGTTCGTTAAGGCGTTCGAGGACAAGTTCGACGTCACCGCCGCCGCGGCCGTCGCCGTTGCCGGCCCGGGTGCCCCGGTCGCCGGTGCCGAGGCCGTCGAGGAGCAGGACGAGTTCGACGTCATCCTCGAGGGTGCCGGCGACAAGAAGATCCAGGTCATCAAGGTCGTGCGTGAGCTCACCTCCCTGGGCCTGAAGGAGGCCAAGGACCTCGTCGACGGCACCCCGAAGCCGGTCCTCGAGAAGGTCGCGAAGGAGGCCGCCGAGAAGGCTGCCGAGTCCCTCAAGGCCGCCGGCGCCTCCGTCACGGTCAAGTAAGACCGTTTCGAGTCGCTGAAGCTGACTCCTGCTCCCGTGTAACGCGGGAGCAGCCAAAGGCGATCACCCTTGTGGGTGGTCGCCTTTCGGCGTTCCCCGGGAAGGGCGTGGCGGGGTCCTTGAGGGCCGCCGGAAGCGGAGTATGGTGATCTTCGCCGTGCGCCCCGCACACCGGGGGGCCTTGACGAACCGCACGCAGCGCGCAATTCTCAGGACGCGTCGTCACAACGATCCGATTCCGAGGCATGGATCGACGACTGAACGGGCAGTATCGAGGTGCGCCGCACGGCGCGAGTAGCGCGGAGTTGAGAGCAACGAGGGTCGCGAAGAACTCGCCCTGGACATCAGTGAGCCAAGTGGCTACACTGACCCTTTGCGCTGCCTGTTAGCTGCCTCCTGCCCGTCACCAGGGGCATACCTTCGCATCCGCTTCGTCGACAGACCCCGTCTGACCTGGCCTTTTAGCCATTTCAGGAAATGTCCGACGCGAAGCGCTGCTGGGGACCGGTACGCGCGTAGTGAGTCCGAGCCCTCGGAAGGACCCCCTCTTGGCCGCCTCGCGCAACGCCTCGACCAATACGAACAACGGCGCAAGCACCGCCCCGCTGCGCATCTCCTTTGCAAAGATCAAGGAGCCCCTCGAGGTTCCGAACCTCCTCGCGCTGCAGACCGAGAGCTTTGACTGGCTGCTCGGCAATGCCGCCTGGAAGGCTCGCGTCGAGGCTGCCCTTGAGTCGGGACAGGACGTCCCCAGGAAGTCCGGTCTGGAGGAGATCTTCGAGGAGATCTCCCCGATCGAGGACTTCTCCGGGTCGATGTCGCTGACCTTCCGCGACCACCGCTTCGAGCCGCCGAAGAACTCGATCGACGAGTGCAAGGACCGTGACTTCACGTACGGCGCCCCGCTCTTCGTCACCGCCGAGTTCACGAACAACGAGACCGGCGAGATCAAGTCCCAGACGGTCTTCATGGGCGACTTCCCGCTCATGACCAACAAGGGCACCTTCGTCATCAACGGCACCGAGCGTGTCGTCGTGTCGCAGCTCGTCCGCTCGCCGGGCGTCTACTTCGACTCCTCGATCGACAAGACGTCCGACAAGGACATCTTCTCCGCCAAGATCATCCCGTCCCGGGGTGCCTGGCTGGAGATGGAGATCGACAAGCGCGACCTGGTCGGTGTCCGCATCGACCGCAAGCGCAAGCAGTCCGTCACCGTGCTGCTGAAGGCTCTCGGCTGGACCACCGAGCAGATCCTGCAGGAGTTCGGCGAGTACGAGTCCATGCGCGCCACCCTGGAGAAGGACCACACCCAGGGCCAGGACGACGCGCTGCTCGACATCTACCGCAAGCTGCGTCCGGGCGAGCCGCCGACCCGTGAGGCCGCTCAGACGCTGCTCGAGAACCTCTACTTCAACCCGAAGCGCTACGACCTCGCGAAGGTCGGCCGCTACAAGGTGAACAAGAAGCTCGGCGCCGACGAGCCGCTGGACGCCGGCGTGCTCACCACCGACGACGTCATCGCCACGATCAAGTACCTGGTCAAGCTCCACGCGGGCGAGACCGAGACGATCGGCGAGAACGGCAACGAGATCGTCGTCGAGACCGACGACATCGACCACTTCGGCAACCGTCGTCTGCGCAACGTCGGCGAGCTCATCCAGAACCAGGTCCGCACGGGTCTGGCTCGTATGGAGCGCGTCGTCCGCGAGCGGATGACCACCCAGGACGTCGAGGCGATCACGCCGCAGACCCTGATCAACATCCGGCCGGTCGTCGCCTCCATCAAGGAGTTCTTCGGCACCAGCCAGCTGTCGCAGTTCATGGACCAGAACAACCCGCTGTCGGGTCTGACGCACAAGCGTCGTCTCTCGGCGCTGGGTCCCGGTGGTCTGTCCCGTGAGCGGGCCGGCTTCGAGGTCCGAGACGTGCACCCGTCCCACTACGGACGCATGTGCCCGATCGAGACCCCCGAAGGCCCGAACATCGGTCTGATCGGTTCGCTCGCCTCGTACGGCCGCGTCAACGCGTTCGGCTTCATCGAGACGCCGTACCGCAAGGTCGTCGACGGCCAGGTCACCGACGAGGTCGACTACGTCACCGCCGACGAGGAGGACCGCTTCGTCATCGCGCAGGCCAACGCCGCGCTCAACGACGACCTGCAGTTCACCGAGCCCCGTGTCCTGGTGCGTAAGCGTGGCGGCGAGGTCGACTACGTCGAGCCGTCGGACGTGGACTACATGGACGTCTCGCCGCGCCAGATGGTGTCGGTCGCGACCGCCATGATCCCGTTCCTCGAGCACGACGACGCCAACCGTGCCCTCATGGGCGCGAACATGATGCGTCAGGCCGTCCCGCTGATTAAGTCGGAGGCCCCGCTCGTCGGCACCGGCATGGAGTACCGCTGCGCCACCGACGCCGGCGACGTGCTCAAGGCCGAGAAGGACGGTGTCGTCCAGGAGCTCTCCGCGGACTACGTCACCGTCGCCAACGACGACGGCACGTACATCACGTACCGCCTGCACAAGTTCTCCCGCTCCAACCAGGGCACCTCTGTGAACCAGAAGGTCGTCGTGGACGAGGGCGACCGCGTCATCGAGGGCCAGGTCCTCGCCGACGGTCCCGCCACCGAAGACGGCGAGATGGCGCTCGGCAAGAACCTGCTCGTGGCGTTCATGCCGTGGGAGGGCCACAACTACGAGGACGCGATCATCCTGTCGCAGCGCCTCGTGCAGGACGACGTCCTCTCCTCGATCCACATCGAGGAGCACGAGGTCGACGCCCGTGACACCAAGCTCGGCCCGGAGGAGATCACCCGGGACATCCCGAACGTCTCCGAGGAGGTCCTCGCGGACCTCGACGAGCGCGGCATCATCCGCATCGGTGCCGAGGTCGTCGCCGGCGACATCCTGGTCGGCAAGGTCACGCCCAAGGGCGAGACCGAGCTGACCCCGGAGGAGCGCCTGCTCCGCGCGATCTTCGGTGAGAAGGCGCGCGAGGTCCGCGACACCTCGCTGAAGGTGCCCCACGGCGAGATCGGCAAGATCATCGGCGTGCGCGTCTTCGACCGCGAGGAGGGCGACGAGCTTCCCCCGGGCGTGAACCAGCTGGTCCGCGTCTACGTCGCCCAGAAGCGCAAGATCACCGACGGTGACAAGCTCGCCGGTCGTCACGGCAACAAGGGCGTCATCTCGAAGATCCTCCCGATCGAGGACATGCCGTTCCTCGAGGACGGCACCCCGGTCGACATCATCCTCAACCCGCTGGGTGTCCCGTCCCGAATGAACCCGGGACAGGTCCTGGAGATCCACCTCGGCTGGCTCGCCAGCCGCGGCTGGGACGTCTCCGGTCTCGCGGACGAGTGGGCGCAGCGCCTCCAGGCGATCGGCGCCGACCAGGTCGCCCCCGGCACCAACGTCGCGACCCCGGTCTTCGACGGTGCGCGTGAGGACGAGCTCGCGGGTCTGCTCCAGCACACCATCCCGAACCGCGACGGCGAGCGCATGGTGCTCCCGACCGGCAAGGCGAGGCTGTTCGACGGCCGCTCCGGCGAGCCGTTCCCGGACCCGATCTCCGTCGGGTACATGTACATCCTCAAGCTGCACCACCTGGTCGACGACAAGCTGCACGCGCGTTCGACCGGCCCGTACTCGATGATCACCCAGCAGCCGCTGGGTGGTAAGGCCCAGTTCGGTGGCCAGCGCTTCGGTGAGATGGAGGTGTGGGCGCTGGAGGCATACGGCGCCGCGTACGCCCTCCAGGAGCTGCTGACGATCAAGTCCGACGACGTGACCGGCCGCGTGAAGGTCTACGAGGCCATCGTCAAGGGCGAGAACATCCCTGAGCCCGGCATCCCCGAGTCCTTCAAGGTGCTCATCAAGGAGATGCAGTCCCTGTGCCTCAACGTGGAGGTGCTGTCCTCGGACGGCATGTCCATCGAGATGCGCGACACCGACGAGGACGTCTTCCGCGCAGCGGAGGAGCTCGGCATCGACCTGTCCCGGCGCGAGCCGAGCAGCGTCGAAGAGGTCTGACGGGAGTCCGGCCCGGGGACTCGGTGACACACCGAGTCCCCGGCCGGCCCCAGGACCCCCGTATCAGACCCCACAGCCTTACAACCCTGAGAGGGATTGACGCATAGTGCTCGACGTCAACTTCTTCGACGAGCTCCGGATCGGTCTGGCCACCGCTGACGACATCCGTCAGTGGAGCCACGGCGAGGTCAAGAAGCCGGAGACCATCAACTACCGCACGCTCAAGCCCGAGAAGGACGGACTCTTCTGCGAGAAGATCTTCGGTCCGACCCGGGACTGGGAGTGCTACTGCGGCAAGTACAAGCGCGTCCGCTTCAAGGGCATCATCTGTGAGCGGTGTGGCGTCGAGGTCACCCGCGCCAAGGTGCGCCGTGAGCGGATGGGCCACATCGAGCTGGCCGCCCCCGTCACCCACATCTGGTACTTCAAGGGCGTTCCGTCGCGCCTTGGCTACCTGCTCGACCTCGCCCCGAAGGACCTCGAGAAGGTCATCTACTTCGCGGCGTACATGATCACGTACGTCGACGACGAGCGCCGTACGCGTGACCTGCCCTCGCTGGAGGCGCACGTCTCCGTCGAGCGCCAGCAGATCGAGAACCGTCGCGACTCCGACCTGGAGGCCCGCGCCAAGAAGCTCGAGAACGACCTCGGCGAGCTCGAGGCCGAGGGCGCCAAGGCCGACGTGCGCCGCAAGGTGCGCGAGGGTGCCGAGCGCGAGATGAAGCAGCTGCGCGACCGCGCGCAGCGCGAGATCGACCGTCTGGACGAGGTCTGGTCCCGCTTCAAGAACCTCAAGGTCCAGGACCTGGAGGGCGACGAGCTCCTCTACCGCGAGCTGCGTGACCGCTTCGGCACGTACTTCGACGGTTCGATGGGTGCCGCGGCGCTGCAGAAGCGCCTGGAGTCCTTCGACCTGGAGGAGGAGGCCGAGCGCCTCCGCGAGATCATCCGTACCGGCAAGGGCCAGAAGAAGACCCGTGCGCTCAAGCGCCTCAAGGTCGTCTCCGCGTTCCTGCAGACCGCGAACAGCCCCAAGGGCATGGTTCTCGACTGCGTGCCGGTCATCCCGCCGGACCTGCGTCCGATGGTGCAGCTGGACGGTGGCCGCTTCGCGACCTCCGACCTGAACGACCTGTACCGCCGCGTGATCAACCGCAACAACCGTCTGAAGCGTCTGCTCGACCTCGGTGCCCCCGAGATCATCGTGAACAACGAGAAGCGGATGCTCCAGGAGGCGGTCGACGCCCTCTTCGACAACGGCCGTCGCGGTCGCCCGGTCACGGGCCCCGGCAACCGTCCGCTGAAGTCCCTCAGCGACATGCTGAAGGGCAAGCAGGGTCGTTTCCGTCAGAACCTGCTCGGCAAGCGTGTGGACTACTCCGCGCGTTCCGTCATCGTCGTCGGTCCGCAGCTGAAGCTGCACCAGTGCGGTCTGCCGAAGGCCATGGCGCTGGAGCTCTTCAAGCCGTTCGTGATGAAGCGCCTGGTCGACCTGAACCACGCGCAGAACATCAAGAGCGCCAAGCGGATGGTCGAGCGCGGCCGCACGGTCGTGTACGACGTCCTCGAAGAGGTCATCGCCGAGCACCCGGTTCTGCTGAACCGTGCGCCCACGCTGCACCGCCTCGGCATCCAGGCCTTCGAGCCCCAGCTGGTCGAGGGCAAGGCCATCCAGATCCACCCGCTCGTCTGCACCGCGTTCAACGCGGACTTCGACGGTGACCAGATGGCCGTGCACCTGCCGCTCTCCGCGGAGGCGCAGGCCGAGGCCCGCATCCTGATGCTGTCCTCGAACAACATCCTGAAGCCCGCCGACGGCCGTCCGGTCACGATGCCGACCCAGGACATGGTCCTCGGTCTGTTCTTCCTGACCACCGACGGTGAGCTCCGTGACACCAAGGGCGAGGGCCGCGCGTTCGGCTCCACGGCCGAGGCGATCATGGCGTTCGACGCCGGCGAGCTCGCGCTCCAGTCGGAGATCGAGATCCGCTTCCCCGTCGGCACCGTCGCTCCCCGTGGCTGGGTTCCCCCGGTCGCCGAGGAGGGCGAGCCGGAGTGGCAGCAGGGTGACTCGTTCCGTCTGCGGACGACCCTGGGCCGCGCGCTCTTCAACGAGCTGCTGCCCGAGGACTACCCGTTCGTCGACTACTCCGTCGGCAAGAAGCAGCTCTCCGAGATCGTCAACGACCTCGCCGAGCGCTACCCCAAGGTCATCGTGGCGGCGACGCTCGACAACCTGAAGGCGGCCGGCTTCTACTGGGCGACCCGCTCCGGCGTCACCGTGGCCATCTCCGACGTCGTCGTTCCCGAGGCGAAGAAGGAGATCGTCAAGGGCTACGAGGCGCAGGACGAGAAGGTCCAGAAGCAGTACGAGCGCGGTCTGATCACCAAGGAAGAGCGCACGCAGGAGCTCATCGCGATCTGGACCAAGGCGACCAACGAGGTTGCCGAGGCGATGAACGCGAACTTCCCGCGGACGAACCCCATCTTCATGATGGTTGACTCGGGTGCCCGAGGAAACATGATGCAGATGCGTCAGATCGCCGGTATGCGTGGTCTGGTGTCCAACGCCAAGAACGAGACGATCCCGCGTCCCATCAAGGCGTCGTTCCGCGAGGGCCTCACCGTCCTCGAGTACTTCATCTCCACGCACGGTGCCCGTAAGGGTCTCGCCGACACCGCCCTGCGTACCGCCGACTCGGGTTACCTGACCCGTCGTCTGGTGGACGTCTCGCAGGACGTCATCATCCGCGAGGAGGACTGCGGCACCGAGCGCGGTCTGAAGCTGCGGATCGCGGCGAAGGACGAGGCGGGTGTCCTGCGCAAGACGGACGACGTCGAGACCTCCGTGTACGCGCGGATGCTCGCCGAGGACGTCGTCGTCGACGGCAAGGTCATCGCGCCGGCCAACGTCGACCTGGGTGACGTGCTCATCGACGCCCTGGTCAACGCGGGCGTCGAGGAGGTCAAGACCCGCTCGGTCCTGACCTGTGAGTCCGCCGTCGGTACCTGTGCGTTCTGCTACGGCCGTTCGCTCGCCACCGGCAAGCTGGTCGACATCGGTGAGGCGGTCGGCATCATCGCCGCCCAGTCCATCGGTGAGCCCGGTACCCAGCTGACGATGCGTACCTTCCACACCGGTGGTGTGGCCGGTGACGACATCACCCAGGGTCTGCCGCGTGTCGTCGAGCTCTTCGAGGCGCGTCAGCCCAAGGGTGTCGCCCCGATCTCCGAGGCGGCCGGTCGCGTCCGCATCGAGGAGACCGAGAAGACCAAGAAGATCGTCGTCACCCCGGACGACGGCACCGACGAGACGGCGTTCCCGATCTCGAAGCGTGCCCGTCTGCTCGTGGGCGAGGGCGACCACGTCGAGGTGGGCCAGAAGCTCACCGTGGGTGCCACCAACCCGCACGACGTGCTCCGGATCCTCGGTCAGCGCGCGGTCCAGGTCCACCTGGTCGGCGAAGTCCAGAAGGTCTACAACTCGCAGGGCGTGTCGATCCACGACAAGCACATCGAGATCATCATCCGGCAGATGCTGCGCCGCGTGACGATCATCGAGTCCGGCGACGCGGAGCTCCTGCCGGGCGAGCTGGTCGAGCGGTCGAAGTTCGAGACCGAGAACCGTCGTGTGGTCACCGAGGGCGGTCACCCCGCCTCCGGCCGTCCGCAGCTGATGGGTATCACCAAGGCCTCGCTCGCCACCGAGTCGTGGCTGTCGGCGGCGTCCTTCCAGGAGACGACCCGAGTCCTGACGGATGCGGCGATCAACGCCAAGTCCGACAGCCTCATCGGCCTCAAGGAGAACGTCATCATCGGTAAGCTCATCCCGGCCGGTACGGGTCTGTCCCGCTACCGCAACATCCGGGTCGAGCCGACCGAGGAGGCCAAGGCCGCGATGTACTCGGCCGTCGGCTACGACGACATCGACTACTCGCCGTTCGGCTCGGGCTCCGGCCAGGCCGTTCCGCTGGAGGACTACGACTACGGTCCGTACAACCAGTAAGCAGTGCGAAACCGAAGGGCGGTCACCCCGTGTGGGGTGGCCGCCCTTCGGCGTTCCTCCGGAGAGGGGGATCAGCGCGCGGCCAGTTCCCAGACCGCCAGGAGGACGCCCGCGCTCGCCGTCAGCGCGGCGATGCTGGCCACCGGCCAGCGGGCGCGTTCCAGGGAGTCGAGGCGGGCCTCGTGGTCGGCGAGCTGCTTGTCGGTCTGGTCGCTGCGCTGGACGAGCAGCGCGAGCGAGCCGTCGACGCGGGCGAAACCGGCCTCCAGCGTGCCCCGGAGCCGTTCCAGTTCGAGGGCGACGGCGACGGGGTCGTTCGGGTCAGACTCGGTCATCGGCACCGCCCGGGGTGCTGCGCAGCCAGGAAGGCAGCAGGTTCTGCACCAGGTCGAGGGCCATCACCCGGGCCAGCCCGCCGGCGACGGCCAGCGCCCCCGCGACCCAGGGGAGGGTCGCGGGGATGCCGGAGGCGTCGACGATCGCGGGCAGGACGACGGCGATGCCGACGGCGGACTGGAGGACGGTGCGGGCCGTGCGCTTGGCGGCATCGGACATCGGTGTGCTCCTTGGTGGGGGGTTACTTCGTGAAGGGGACCTTGAGGGCGTTCCAGGACGCGGCGCCGGGGACGCCGTCCGCGTCGGAGCCGCGGAAGCCGAGCTTGTGCTGCCACTTCGCGTAGCTGAGCCGGTCGGCCTCGCCCCAGCGGGGGCTGGGGCCGACGGTGTACGCGGAGCAGCCCTCGGCGACGAGGCGGCGGCCCATGGCCGTGATGATCGGGGAGCTCGTCTCCTTGCGGAAGAACGAGGAGCCCGGGAACGGCTGGAGGCGGGGGGCGGCCGGCTTGCCGGCGGCGGGGGCGTTCTTGACGGGTGCCTTGCCGAGCCGGGCCTGGACCCGGTCGCGCATCGTCGGCATCCCGAAGCCCTTGGGGTCGCTCTTCCAGTCGGACCACTCCAGGTGGCCGATGACGGACTTGGCGCCCCACTCGTGGGCCCGGCAGAGGGCGGCGGAGACCCGCTCGATGGCGTCGAGCTGGGCGGCCGGCCAGGGGTCGGAGCCGTTGCCGAGGTTGATGCACTCGAAGCCGTAGAAGCGGGCGTTGCCGTCGACGGCGTTGGAGCTGCCCTGGTGCTCGCGCGGGACGGGCGGGCGATCGCCGTACGCCTCGGTGACGACGGCCCGGAGGACCGACGGGTCGCCGCCGCCGGCGTGGTTGGCACGGCCGGAGGCGACGAGATGGACGGAGCCGTCCTTGGCGATCACACCGTGGCAGAGCGGGCCCGGCAGGCCGTCGTAGCCGTTGTAGCAGAGCTCGACGGAGGAGGCGGTGCCGCTGGAGACGGTGTGGTGGATCATCACGCCGGTGACCGGGCCCCAGGCTCCCGCCTGGTTGCGGTTGTGGGTGCGCCAGCCGGGGTGCTCGACGACGTTGACGCCTTCGGCGCGGAGTGCGGCGAGGAACCGGTCCGCGGACAGGGGAGTGGCCATCTGGTGTCCTCCAGGCATGAAAAAAGCCCGCGCTGCGGCGGGCGTGCGGGTGGGGCAGGGGGTTACGGGAGCGGCTCGGGCTCCGGGACCGGCTGCTGCGCGGCCGGGTCCCAGGCTGCGCAGAGGGCGGCGTAGTTCGCGCGGCGGGTCTCGAAGTCGGCGAGCGCGGCGGCGACGGCCCGCTGGACGGCGGTCGGGTCGGGCACGGCGGGGACGCCGTCCTTGGCATGGACGGTGGCCACGCCGTAGCCGCGCAGGGCGGCGTCACCCGTGCCCGGCTTGGCGAACTCCGCGGTGATGTTCACCGACGGGTACTCGCCGGTGAACGGGTCGCGCTCCAGGGTGTAGCCGAGCCCGTTGTCGAAGACGCGGATGGTGATGGTGTGCCCTTGCTCGGTGATGGTGGCGCGGCCGGCGTAGTCGATGGCCACGCCCCAGGGCAGGGTGGGGTCGATGTTCATGGTGTGCTCCTCGACGGCCTTGTCGGCCTGGTCGGCGGGGGTGGGCGGAAGGTCAGGTCTGGGTGCCGTACATGCAGACGGGCTGGGCGTACACCGTGCCGGAGGCGCTGGTGACCTGGGCGTGGATCTCGACGGTCATGACCTTGCCGAACTTGTTCGGCAGGTCGACCGGGAGGAGACCGGTGTAGTCGAACGACTGTCCGGCGTTCACGGTCGGGCCGAACTGCTGGCCGTCGACCATGACCTTCACCTGGCCGGTCGCGCCGCTGGACGCCTTCGTCACCATCGCCAGCCGCATCTTGGGCTGCCAGACCGGGTTGAAGGACTGGGCGATGGGGGTGAAGGCCGCCGTGTTCGTGGTGGACGGCCACTTCGCCACGTTCACGTGGTCCACCGGCGGCATCAGCTGGAGCCACGGCCTGGCGAGGCCGCCGGTGGTGATGTCGTCCGCGAAGATCTCGTGGTTGTAGCCGTCGAAGACCCGCAGGATCGGCTTGGTGAGGGGCGCGGCCTGGGCCGGCGGCTGAGGCGGGACGGGCCGGATCTCGTTGAGCGGAGGGCGGGTGTTGACCGCGGTGGACAGCACCTGGATCCGGCGCTCCATCTGGACCAGGCGGTCGATGATGTTCTCGGGCAGCAGGGCCATCAGCGCTCCAGGAGTGCGAGGTCGGCGGTGTCGGGACGGCCTCGCTCGGCCGGCCGGACCTTGACTCCGACGATGCGGAAACGGGCGTCGAGGCCCGTCGGGTGCCATTCGTCGGTGATACGGATGCGGGCGGTGCGCCCGAGGAGCGTCGGCGGGACGATCCCGTCGAGCCGGACGCTGATCTCGGGGATCTGCACGGAGCCCCACGGAGTGTCGACCTCGGTCTGGGCGAGCGCGTTCAGCGTGGCCTTGTCGCTGATCTCGTTGTGGTCCGAGGACAGGTCGATCTGGGGCCACACGTCCGGCAGCGGCGTCAAGGGCACCTTGATGTCGGACAGTGTCGGCCGGGACTCGGTGCCCGCGTTGCCGTTGGTCGAGGCGCCGCGGGCCAGGGCGTGGGTGCCGCCGCGGGTGGCGTCGTCCGGGATGGAGTACGACAGGATCGTGCCGGGCCGGTCGAAGAGCACGTCGGTGGCGCCGGTGCGGATGGGCGCGCCGAGCTTGAGCCGGCGGACCCGGGTGCCGTCATCCGGGTTGCGGTAGACCTGGATCTGGTACTCCAGGCCCTGGGCGCCGAGCTGGTCGAGGGCTTCCTGGTAGCCGGTCTCGTCGCCGTACCGCCAGGAGCCGGTCCGCAGGATGCCGGACAGCTCCTCCGGGTCACCGATGTCGATCTTGCTGGTGCCCAGGCCGGCCGAGAGGCTGCCCCAGAGGCCGCGGGCGATGGTGAACTGATCGGTCGGCTGGCTGTAGACGGACTCGAAGTCGTTCGTACGGATGCGGCGGCGGGCCGCGTACGAGTCGAAGGTGGAGGCCTGGATTCCCAGGGTCAGCACGCCCCGGCCACTGGACTGCAGGTTGGTGGTCCAGATGATGCCGCCCCACCACAGGTCGCCGCCGCGCTCCAGGTAGACGGTGGTGCGGCCGGGCTTGATGCGGTGGGCCCGCTCGGCGATGGTGCGGTCGGGGATGGGGACGGTGCCGGACAGGGAACCGGCGCGGCCGATGTAGTCCTCGAACGACACGTCCTTCAACGGCAGGATGTCGAGGGTCGTGTCGGTCCAGAGGTCGCAGAAGATGGCCCGGTAGGGCGTGTCGATTGCCATGGGACAGCCCCCTTACAGGACGTAGGTCGCGGAGATGCGCACGTTCCGGCCGGCGACGAGGGCGCCGTTGGACGACCAGGTGCGCAGATTGACCTGACCGCTGGTCGAGACGTAGGCACCGCCGTTGCCGAAGCCGTCGCAGGCGGAGGCCTCGTAGTCCATGGCCGGGCGCCATCCGCTGGGCAGGGTGCACAACGGCTCGTCGGTGATGTTGCCGGCGCTGTCGGCGTTGATGGTGGCGCCGTTGCGGGTGACGGTGATCAGGACGGTCGCGAGGCCCCGGGTGCGGCGGGCGGAGAAGGCCACGACCGTCCAGCCGGTCAGTGCGGTCGTGGCGCTCGTGGTGGTCTCCACCTCCACCGGCGGCTGGTAGTTCACCCAGGCCGTGCCGCTCCAGCGCTGGAGGACGCCGTAGTTGTCGCGGAACTGGCCCGCGTACGTGCCGGCCGAGACCGTGCCGCTGGGGGCGACACCGCCGATCTCCTTCGGGTACGCGACCCAGCCCAGGCCGTCCCAGCGCTGGAGGAAGTGGGCGTTGTCGTTGTCCTGGTACTGGCCCGGGTAGGAGCCGGGGACACCGGCGTTGTTGTAGACGGGCAGGATGCCGCCCACGCCGACCAGGGTGGTGCGCAGGTCGGTCGAGGCGCCGCCCGCCCAGTCGATGCCGCCGGTGCCGGCCGACGCCCCGGCCTTCACCTTGACGGAGAAGAGCGGGAGGGACAGCGGGGGCGCGGCCGGGGCGTCCGGCTGCGCCTTCGGCTGGCCCTTGACGATCTCCAGGACGGCCTCGTTGCGGGTGAGGCTGTCGAACTCGTCGTCGTACACGCGCAGGACGACGAGGTCGATGCGCGGGTTGAGCGGGTCGCCGTCGCCGAAGGTGAGGACGGTGTCCGCGTCGAGGGTGACGGGGTACGCCCCCTGGTTGCTCGGGCCCTGGATGACGGCCCGGCCCGCGTACACGGTCGCCGTCATCGGGCCGCTGGTGCTCATCCAGAGGCCGCCGACCCGGAACTTGCCGTCGATCGTGCCGGGCAGGATGCCGGAGCGCGAGGCGAGCGGGTTGACCGGGGTGGTGGCGCCGTGGGCGGTGAGGCGGGTGGTGACACGGGTCTGGCCGGTCGGCGGGAGCCAGCCGCTGCGCAGTGCCATGGTGTTCTCCTGTCGGGTGGGTGGGTCCGGGACTACGGCAGCGGGTCGACCTTGATGAACGTGTTGTCGAAGCCGGCCTTGAGGGTGAGGGTGTTGGTGATGACCCGGAAGAAGGCGGTGAGCGTGTACGTCTGACCCGCGGTCAGGTTGGAGTAACGGCGGGTGTTGGCCAGCGAGATCATGTTCGCGCTGGCGCCGATCACCGCGTAGTCGTCCTCCAGGTCGTTGACGACCGTCGCGCCCTGGGTGAGCTTGAGCGCCATGTACGCGTAGTGGTCGTTGCTCGACGACTTCATCTTGGCGCCGAAGCTGACGGCGACGGATCGCGACGGCGGGGCGACGAAGCTGACCGTGAGCGGGTTCGTGGAGCGGCCCGCGAGCGTCGAGGTGTACGTGATCGAGGTGGTGTCGCCGTAGTCGCCGTTGTCGACGAAGGCACCGACCGCCACGGCCGGGATCCACGCCGAACCGTTCCAGCGCTGGAGCTGGCCGCTCGCCGTGTCGCGGTACTGGCCGGTGTAGCTCGCCGGCGTGGCGGAGGCGGTGTTCGGGATGATGCCGCCGAGCGCCGCCGGGTACGGGACCCACTTGCCGCCGTCCCAGCGCTGGAGCGAGTTGGCCGCGTCCTGGTACTGGCCCGGGTAGGTGCCGGGGCCGGTCGCCCCCTCGGCCGGGAGGATGCCGCCGAGCGAGACGACCGTGCTGCGCAGGTCCTTGAGCGCGGTGTTCCACGGGATGCCGCCGTTGCCCGCGCTGGCGCCGGCCGGGACCGTCACCTCGTACAACGGCAGGCAGCGGGCCGGGATGAGCGGGACCTTCGGGGTCTGTTCCGGGGTGCCCTGGATGACCTCCAGCTTCGCCTCGGTCTTCGTCGAGGAGTCGTAGAGGGTGTCGTAGATCTTCAGGACGATGACGTCGATGCGGCTGTACTGGGCGTTGCCCGGCGTGAAGGTGACGGCCGTGGCGACCGGCAGCGTCACCGGGTAGGCGCCCTGCGTGATGTCGCCCTGGATGACGGCGCGGCCTTCGGAGACCGTGGCCGTCATGGCGCCGGCGCCGAAGGTCCAGAAGCCGGCCAGCCGGAAGGCGCCGTCGTAGGAGCCGGGCAGGACGCCGGAGCGGACCTGGACGGGGTTCTGCATCGTGGTGACACCGACCTGGGTGAGACGGGTGTCCTCGCGGGTCTGGCCGGTCTCGGCGACCCAGCTGCTGCGCAGGTTCATGGGGTTTCTCCGTTCGAGGAATCGAGGCGGGGGAGGGACGGGATCGGGAGTCGATCCGCTGGGATCAGGACCTGATCCACTCGGCCGAGAGGTTGCAGGAGTAGCCGCCGCCGCCGAGGGTGCGCACCGGGGTCGGGACCGTCTGGTACGCGGAGAGCTGGACCGTGCTGCCGGCGGTGAGCTTGATGAGGCCCTGGCCGCCGACGACGACGGGGCCGCCGCCCGCGGGCGTGAGCCAGGTCATCCGGGGCACGCCGACACCGCCGACGACGACCCGGGTGCCGCGCATGCCCTCGAAGGAGTCGCTGCTCCAGGCGGTGTGGCCGGAGACGCGCCACCAGCCGGTGCGGGGCACGGTGAAGGTGTCGGTCCCGTTCCAGCCGTTGAAGTCGTCGATGTCGACGGTCTGGAGGGTGACCGGGGTCCACACGGCGAAGGGGATGGACTGGTAGGACGTCTGCGAGGCGCTGAACAGGATCGTCGCCTTGCCCTCGGCGTACTGCCAGGCGGTGCCGTCCCAGCGCTGGAGCACTCCGGCGTTGTCCCGGAACTGGCCGGCGTACGAACCGGTCGTCACCGTGCCGTGCGGCGCGATGCCGCCGATCGCCTTGGGGTACGAGACCCAGGTCGAGGTGACGCCGTCCCAGCGCTGGAGCAGCCCGGCGGTGTCCCGGTACTGGCCGGTGTACGCGCCCTTGAAGCCGCTGGTGGGCATGATCCCGCCGAGCGCGACGACCGCCCAGTGCTGGGTGGTGACCGCGGTGGTCCAGTTCACGCCGCCGGTGCCGGCCGAGGTGCTCTTCGGGACCCGGATCGTGTAGAGCGGGAGGGTGCTGCCGGCGCCGCTCGCCGGGGCGACGGGGTTGGCCGCGGGGGTGCCCTTGACCAGCCGCACCACGGCCTCGGTGGTGGCGCCCTGGTCGTAGGAGCCGTCCACGACGGCCAGTTCGATCAGGTCGATCCGGTCGTACTGCGCGTCGCCGTCCCCGAGGGTGAAGCTCTCCGGGGCGGTGACGGCGACGAGGTAGGAGCCCTGGGCGGTGTCCTTGCCCTGGAGGATCGCGCGACCGGTGCCGATGGTGCACTGCATCGGGGTGCTGCCGGTCAGCACGAAGCCGCCGGGCACGATGCCCGACCGCGAGCGCAGCGGGGTCTCCTCGGGGCTCTGGCCGCTGGGGGTGAGCAGGGCGGCGAGGGTCAGACGGGTTTCCTCGCGGGTCTGGCCGGTGGACTGGAGCCAAGCGGCGCGTACGGTCATGGGGTCACCTCTCCGGAAGGGGTCGGGTCGGTCGGGGTGGAGGAACGGCCAGGGGCCGGCGGCGACCACGCCGTGGCGTGCTCTCCGCCGGCCCCGGGGGACGGTCACCGCGGGGCGGTCACCATTCGGCGCTGCGCCAGCGCACCGTCATCAGGGAGGCGGCGGTGCCCTCCTCGGGCCGGAAGGACAGGTCGGTCCGGCCGGGCTCCAGGACGAACAGCTCCTCCGGGGTGGAGTCGGCCATCGCGGTGTGCAGGCGGGAGGCCGAGTTGTTGAGCATGACCGTGCCCGCGCGGGTGTCGACGGTGAGCTCGTCGCCGTCGGCCAGGTCGATCGCGTACCGCAGGCGGCGCCGCGTGATGCGTTCGGTGACGGCCGGCATGGAGCACGGGCCGCGGAAGACGATCACCGGGTGGCAGGGGGCCGAACCGGTGTTGTCGATGACGACGTCACCGGTGCTCGTCGCGGTGCCCCAGCCGAGCGGCCAGGTCAGCGGCCAGGTGAGGCCCGACTCCGGCTGCGGGGGAGTGGTCGAGACGTTCTGCTCGACGACGCCGTACCGGCGGGGGTCGGTGGCCAGCCACTGCACGGACATGCGGGAGCTGCCCTGGGTGGCGAAGCCCTGGTCGGCGGGGACCACGCGCTGGGCGATCCGGGCGCGTACGGCGAGCAGTTCGCCGTGCAGCCGGACGGTGAGCCAGCGCTCCTCGTCGAGCAGGGCGAACGCCTGCCGCAGCGCGCGGACGGCGCTGGCCGTGCCGCTGAACTCCGGCATCAGCACGATCGTGCCGCCGACCTTGCGCGGCTTGGCGAACCGGGCACCCGGCCAGGCGCCGTGCGAGGTCGGCCGGTCGGCGTCGGAGGAGTCGTACTCGGGCAGGTCCTCCCAGCCGGTCAGGCCGGACTTGTCGACGGCGAAGGGAGTGCCGGGACCGATCAGGAGCCCGGCCCACTGCATCTGCCCGTCCTGGGTGATCAGCGAGCCGGGCGCGAGGTCGGCGATGTAGGGGTTTCCGGCGTACGGGGTCGTGGTCTCGGCCATGGGGCCGTCACCTCACTTGGGATGGGGTCAGCGGTGGGCGGACGCGCGCGGGTCGAGCGCGGGCGTTCAGCGAGCGGCGGTGGCGAGGAACAGCAGGTCCTCGGCGGTCGACCGGGGGCTCGCGCCGGGCTCCTCGTGGAAGTCCCGGACGTAGTGCGGCCGGGGAGCCGGCTCGGTGAGCGCCGGGACACGACGGTTCTCCAGCTGGGAGAGCGAGTCGATGCGGTAGTCGTCCGCGCTTCCGGGGGAGACGATGCCGCCCTCGGCGAGCATCGGGAGCTTGTCGAGTTCGACGCCGAACTTCTTGCCGGTGAACGGGATTTCGAAGCTGAGCTTGTTGAGCCCGTCGATGATCCAGTTGACGAAGGCGATCAGACCGTTGATCGGTCCCTTCACGACACCGATGACCGCGCTCAGCGCGCCCTTGACCAGGTCGCCGATGCCCCGCAGGGCGTTGCTCACGGCGTCCTTCGCGGTCCGGAAGAAGCCGGGGATCTTGTCGGTGATCCAGTCGGAGACCGGCTTGACGGCGGTCTTGATGCCGCCGATGGTCCGGGACGCGATGCCGCGCAGCGCGTTCGACGCCGAGGACACGGCGGAACCGATCTTCGAGATCCCGCCGATCACCGATCCGACGATCTTGAGCCCGGTCTTGAAGACGGTCAGGTACGCCTTGACGTACGTGCCCACGGCCTCGCCGAGGCCCTTCATGAACGGCTGGATGAACTTCCAGACCGCCTGGAAGCCCTTCAGCGCCTGCTGGAGCACCTGCTTGATGATCCGCTGACCGGTCTCGGAGTTGACGGCCAGTTCGATCAGGTACGCGGCGATGGGCACGATCAGGCCGACGAGGAAGCCGAGCGGGTTGGCCCGCATGGCGACGTTGACGCCTGTCATGGCGATCGAGGCGATGGTCATCACGACGCCGAAGGTGTCCATCAGGCCGGAGATGACGTCCGTGATGGGCAGCAGCGGCAGCAGGATGCCGAGGATCATCCCGGCGCCGGAGCCGATCTTCCCGGCGGCGATGCGGGCCTTGCCGGCGGCGGCGCCGATCCGCTTGACCCTGGGCGGTGCGGTGGACTGCTTGATCTTGGTGACGGCGGTGGCGGCGCCGGAGGCGTTCGAGCCGAGGGTGCGGAGGGAGGTGCCGGAGCCCTTGGCCGTGGCGGCGAGGGCGCCGATGCCGCTCGCCGCCCGCTGGACGTCCTGCCGCAGGTTCTTCAGCGCGCCGCTCGCTCCGCCGAGCCCCTGCCGCAGGGTGTTCATCGGCGCGATGGCCACCTGGAACCGGGGCATGGCGACGAGCGCGGCACTCATGCGCGTGCTCCTCGCGCCTTCACGAGGTACATGAGCGCGTCGGCGGTGGAGTGCGGGTCACTGTTCCGGGCCGCGTGGTAGTGCTCGATGTGCAGGCCGGGCCCTGCCGCGCCGCCCTGGGGGCCGACCTGGCCCGCGCGGGCCCGGCGGGCCGTGAGGGCGAGCAGCCGGTCCAGCTTGGACAGCGGCAGGACGGCCTCGGCTTCGCCGGCCTCGGCGAGGATCGCCGGGACACCGCCGTGGCGGGGCATGACGACACCACCGGTGGCGAGCATCGGGATGGTCGGCAGATTGACGCCGAAGGTCTTGCCGCCGACGACCGGGACCCAGCCGGGGACGCTGACCTTGACGCGGTTGAGGCTGCCGATCATCGAGTTGATGAGGCCGATGACCGCGTTGATCGGGCCCTTCACACCGCTTTTGATGCCGTCGAACGCCCGGGACGCGATGTCCTTGAGGCCGTTCCAGATGGACGACATCTTGTCCTTGACCGCGCTGAAGGCCTGCGGGATCGCGGACTTGATCCAGTTCACCACCGGGGTGATGACGGCCTTGATGCCGTTCCAGACGGCGCTGATGACGCTCTTGATCGCGTTCATCACCGTGGTGATGACCGTCTTCCAGATCTTCACGTACGTCTTGATGACCGTGGCGACGGCCTTCACGACGGTGGAGATCGCCTTCTTGATGCCGTTCCAGACCGTCTTGATCAGGGCGCCGGCCTGCTTCATGATCGGCCCGATGGCCTTCATGACCGAGCTGATCACGGTCTTGATGGCGCTGAACGCCTTCTTCATGACCGTCTGCATCGTCTTCGAGCGCATCGCCATCTCGACGATCGTCTCGATCAGCGGCATGAAGAGTTCGAGCAGCCGGACCAGGAAGTTGCCCTTCATGGACTTGTTGAGCTTGTCCTGGCCCTTTGAGGCCTTGCCGGCGCCGGACTCGTACTTGCCGAGCTTGCCGCCGGCCGACTGAGCGGTGTCGCCGGCCTTCTTCATCGCCCGCTCGGCCTGCTCCGAGGCCGTCTTCAGGTTCTTGAGCTGGGTGCCGGAGCCCTGGGCGGCGGTCTTGAGGTTCTTGAGCTGGCCGTTCGCCGCCTTGCCGGCGTCGCCGACCTTCTTGACCGAGGTGCCGGCACCGGACGCCTGGGTCTTGAGGTTGCCGAGGGCGGTGGACGCGTTCTTGAGGTTTCTTACGAGAGACATGGGTTACCTCCTTTCGGGGTGAGTCGGATCAGGCGGGGTTCATCTGGGAGTTGAGCTCACGGACCGCGTCCGCGAACCCGCGCATGTGCCTTGTCAGGGTCGTGGTGTGCTGGGCGAGTTCCCCCGCCTTCTGGGCGGCGGGGCCCAGGGCCGCGGCCGTGGGGACCTGGGTCGGGTCGAAGTTGTTCATGGCGAGCTTGAGCTTGCCGATGGCCTTGGCGAACGCCGTGGTCTTCTTGGGGTCGGAGTAGGTCACCCCTTCGTTGATCTTGCCCAGGGCCTTGGCGACGAGCGGCGTCTGCGTCGTATCGACGGCCTCGCCGAGCTTCTTGACCGCATCGGCGATCTTCGTCGCCTTGGTCAGGCTCGGCATGCCGCGCAGGTTGCGCTTGAAGTCCGGCGCGTGGCTGTTGAACTTCTGCAGTTCGGGGTTCAGGCTGGTGAGCTGTCCGCGCAGGGCGTCGAAGTTGGCGCCCGCGGGGATGTCGGCGATGCCGCCGGTGCCTTCCCACTGCCGCCTCTCACGTGCCTCGACCTGGCCGCGCTGCTGCCTGCTCCAACCGCCGTCGGCGTTCCTGCTCCAGATAGGTCGCTCATCGCGTGGTATCTGAGCGTTTCCGGCTCGATTGCGGGTCTGTATGTTTCGCGAGACGTTGACGGCCAAGCCCTTGATGGCGGGGAGCAGCACGAGCAGGACGCCGCCCACGATGGCCGCGAGCAGCCACTGCCACCACTTGACCTGACCGTCCTCCTTGCTCTCGAACCACTTCTCGAGCGCGGGGGCGAAGGCGCCGAGGGGCGTGGCCTCCAGGAACTCGGTCCACGGGTTCTTGGTGGCCTCGGTGTGGATGTCCTTGATCTGCTTGAGGGCCTCGGCGAAGAAGCTCCGGATGAAGTTCTCCGTGGTGATCATCGGGTTGTCGTTGATGAGGTGCCGCTTGAGCTCGGAGCCCACCTCCTTCGCCGTCGTCTCGACGAAGGGTTTCTTCTCGGCCTCCTCCTTGTTCGGGTTGGGGGCCTGGTACTTGAGTTCTTCGGTCTTCTTGAGCAGGGAGTTCTTGAACTCTGTGATCTCTTTGGAGAGCTCCGGGATTGTTTCTGCCATGGGTTGCTCCGCTTCCGGCCCGTGGGGGCCAAGCGCCGAAAAGCCCCTGCCGGTGGCGGCAAGGGCTCGTTCGTGCGGGGGCAGCCGGGGCGCTAGGCGTCCTGGTCCAGTCGGGGGGCGCGGCGCGTCGTCGCGAGGGCGTCGTTCCAGCCGGCGGCGTACGCGAGGGTCTCGCAGCGGGAGACCTCGGCGTACAGCGTGCCGAGCAACGCTCTCTTGTCGAGGGCGACGGGTCCGTCGAGGAGCTGGCGGAGGCGGTCCTGGAGAGGGATCTGCGGTTGCGATGCCTCGGCCTGCTGGGTCATGGACGCCTGCCTTCCGGTTGCTTGCCCGTGCGTGTGTGGCGGCGCCGCGGAGTGAGGGGCGGGGGCACCACGTGTTCGAACTGTTGTGCGAACAGAGTGTGGAGCATCTGTTCGATGTTTGTCGAGCGGGAAACGCCTGACGATGTGTCTTCTTGCGCGTTTTCCGAACGTGTTGGCGGCTGAAACGGTCATGAGTTCGACCGGGTAACCTGGAGGATGCGCTCCCCGGACCGGACCACCTAGGGGGGCGAGGGGCGCGAGGGGCGCGCGGGGACCCCAGGGGGCTGGAAGGCAGTACTGACGCATGGATACGGAGCCGGGCGCTGGCCGCCGGGAGCGGGTCGTCGACTGGCTCGCGGCCCACCCCGATCTGCCCCACCTCTTCGCTTATCTCTCGGAGCTCGTCCACGTCTCCGGGTACGCCCCGGACGAACTCGTCGTGATCCCCAGGGCCGAGGTCGACCGCCGCGAGACCGCCGCGTTCACCGCCGGCTGGGCCGAGGCCGTGTCGGACGAACTCCCGCGCATCCGCAGGGAGTACGAGAAGCGCGTGGCCGACGCCTACGCCCAGGGTCAGGGTGACGCGCGTGGAATCCGCCGCCCCCAGCGCCGTACGGACGCGGGCCAGGAGGGCGGCGCCCGGGTCATCGCGCTGCCCTTCGCCCGGCTCCTCGAACCGCCCGCGGCCGTCGTCGAGGCCGAGGAGCGCGTGCGCAGGGAACGCGAGCTGTTCGAACAGCGGGCCGAAACCGGGCCGCGGGCCGAGCCGGGTCGGCGAACCGACGCCGGGCAGCAGGCCGGAACCGAGCCGGAGCCCGAGCACCAGAAGGAACCCGAGCCCGACCCGGAGCCGGACGTCCTCGTGACCGCCCAGGAGAGCCGGGCCCGCCGGAACGTCCAGCCGGTGCGGAAGGTCGTGCGCGGCAAGGGCGGCCGGCCGATCGTGCCGCCGCTGGCCGGGGTGCCCGTCCAGGCCGGACCGCCCGCCGACCGCCGCGACGGCGACCCGGGCGACCCGGACGCGCGCGCGAGCAGGGGGCGGAGGCTGTCCGACCGGGCCAGGGCCCTGGAGAAGGACATGACCGCCGAACGAGCACGGGAAGAAGCGCCCCCGGAGCCCACTCCCTGACGGGAAGGGGCTCCGGGGGCCGCGGGGATCAACCGAAGAAGCGTGCGAGCGCCTGGGGGGAGATGCTCTCGCCCTCGGTGGACGGGCTCTGCCCGTCCTGGTCCGCCTGCTCTCCGTCCTCGTCCTCGGCGGAGTCGCCCGGACGGGGAACGGGCGTCGGTGCCTCCGGCGGGTCGGAGTCCTCGCCTTGGTTGACACAGGCGAACATCCAGTTCGACATGGCCAGATGGTCCACCGTGGCCGCGAGCAGATGGTCGGTGACCGACCACTCGGCGGCCTCGCCGTGCAGGTCGCGATGGACGGCGCTGTCCCGCGGCAGGTGCTTGATCAGCACCAGGAGGCGACGACTGGAGAGCTCGCCGCGGTGCCAGTCGAGGAGGTCGACCCCGTAATGGCGGATGAAGTCCGCCTCAAGGGCCTCGGCGTGTTCGTCGACGAACTCGACGAGGCTCAGTCTTCCCCCAGGCCGAGCCCGGTCTCCTTGCCGTAGGCCTCAAGGATTGCGGCGATGTCCTGCATGGTGACGTCGTGCTGCTCGAAGCGGGAGAACTGCTCCTCACCCATCAGGAGTGCGAGCAGGCCGTCCACGTCGTTGTCGTCGAGCTTGCGCAGCGCCTTGGCGGTGGCGCGGCTGAGCTCGGTCGGAAGGGTGTAGGCCTCGCCGTCCAGCTCGAAGGACCACTTGCGACCGTGGGCCTCCTGTCGCTGGGCGCGGGCGGCGTTGACGTCGAAACGGGCCATGGTGATGCGTACTCCTTGTTCGGATGCGTGAAGAGGAGAGGGGTGGGGCGGGACGGCGGGGTGGCGGGGCCCCCCCCGGGGGGAGGGGTGAAAAGGTGGCGGGGTAAAGGGGGTGAAAAATATGTTAATTGGACCCCCGCGTTGCGAGCC